>JACQEQ010000325.1 GCA_016200445.1 Gammaproteobacteria bacterium
CAAGAAATCACACGTGCGGTCAACTTGATCAACACCATTGCCGAACGTACCCACATCCTGGCATTGAATGCGAGCATGCATGCCGCCTCAGCGGGTGAAGCCGGGCGCGGGTTCGCGGTCGTGGCCGACGAAGTGCAACGCCTTGCGGAAAACGCACGCGATGCAACGGCGCAGATCTCGACATTGGTGTCGAACATCCAGCTGGAAACTGCGGACACGGTTGCAACCATGAACACGGTGATTACGCAGGTGGTTGAAGGTACGCGTCTGGCGGAGCAAGCCGGCGTGCACATGCGCACCAACCGGGACAGCACCGAGGTACTGGTTTCTTCCGTGCGGAAGATTGTATCGAGCTCTGCGCAGCAAACGCAGATTTCGGGCGAACTACAGGTTCGCGCACGGCAAATTCAAGACAGCACCAAGCAGACTCGCGATCAGTTGCAAGAGCAAACGCAACATACCAAACGCCTGGTGCAGTACGCCAAGAGCCTGTTAACGGCGGTGCAGGTATTCAAATTGCCGGTCGCTGAGGTTCCGGTGGCAGCGATTTTGCCAGGCACTACTGCGCCGCAAAACGCCGATGAAAGCGTAGCGCGCAAAGTGTCGTAGCCACCGCACGACAACATGAACACTATTATTCACAGCGATACGCCATGAGCGACATCACGCAACAACGCGCGCAACTGCAAGCCGGACTCACCGACGTGATGTTGGTGTTGTACGAATTCGCCACGGCGCCCGCCGCTACCCGTTCGGTTGAAGCGCAACGGCTGGCGATTGAACAGGTACGCAAGCGTGTGCTTACGCTGCGGTTACATGCCGGCGAGTCCGGCTGGAACACGCTGCATGACGCGTGTTTTCATTTGGAACAAAACCTCGCCACCTGGTCCGAGGGTAGATTCGATCCGGCCGCAGTGTCCGATCCGCTGGAACGCTGGGTTAGCGAACTGTCTGCGCACACTGAACAGCCGCCGGATACTCCGTTGAGTGCCAAGCTGCAAGCATGGTTGGCCGCGCCGGTTTGGCCGGTCGCCTACGTTGCGCTGCCGCAACAACATGGCGATGTCAGCCGAAGTGCCGAAGCACCACCGGCCAACCGCGCCTTGCTCGCTGCGTTGAGTGATGAATTAACTAGCCTGCTGCAACAACTCCAAAGCTCGCCAAACGCCGGTGAAGTTACGCTGCGGACCTTCGCCGACAGCCTGCAAGTCTTCGGCATCGCTGCGGCCGGTGCCGGTTATCTAGGATTAATGGACGCATGCACGTTACTGCGTCATGCCATTGCGCAGGACGTATCGCCAAGCACGTCGACGCAAAACTGGATTATGCAAATTGCACGTTGGTGCGATGCAACGCAATCGTTCTTAAGCGCGCCGGACACGCCGCAAGCATCGCATGCGTTGCTTGCGCTGCATCGCGATGAAGCATGGTTGCCGCGTCTTGACGAATTAGACTACAGCGCTCTGGCCGAGCTGTTTCATTGCGATGCCGCAGCGGTTAGCGCCGTGCCGGTGACAACGTTGCCCACGGCGATCACCACAGCTGAAATGATTACACCCGGCGAAATCGGCGAGACAGCGCCTGCGCCCGTGGTATTAACCCCGGCCGCAACCGAATTGGTACAACTGGTACGCGCGGAAGTTGATCGTCATCAAGCCACGCTGCACGAACTGCTAGCCACGATGCACGATACTGCCCAATCGGCAACGGAACGTAGTGCAGCGGCTAGCGCCTTTGCCGAGCACTTGAATCGGTTTGCTCTCGGCGTCGATTCGGTCGGGTTGATTGGCTTAAAGGGCGTATTCGATCACGTGCGCAGCAACCTGCAAACCGCTGCGGAACCCGCACATGACGCCGCGATACGGCAACACTTCGAGCACCTGTTGCCGTTGGTCAACGCCTATCTTGGCGACTTTGCCGCTCCGGCCACCGTCGGCGCACTGGCCGATTATGTCGCGTCCAGCGCTTGGCCGGTTGCCGTCAGCGGGCTTGACACATTACGCACCGCGCTGTCGCAACCAAAACTCATTACTGAAGATGAAAACGCCGAGCAGCGCGCGACCGAAGCACTGCCTGAACACGTGTCACTAACGTTACCGCAGGACGCCGATCCGCGCCTGCTCGAAAGTTTACTGCAGGAACTTCCGCAGCATACCTCCGAGTTTTCCGCTGCGGTCGTGCGGATGACGCGCGGCAATGCCGGTAAGCACGATGTCGATGTCGCACAACGCATCGCGCATACGCTCAAGGGCTCGGCGAACACCGTGGGCGTGGCGGGCATCGCACAGTTGACGCACCACATCGAAGACGTGTTGATGGCCTACGCCAAGCACGATCGCGTGCCGAGCGGCGCACTCGCCAATGTGTTGCAAAATGCGGCGGATGTAATTGAGGCGATGAGTGAACATTTACTGGGGCAGGGCGCCGCCCCGGACGATGCGTTGAGCGTGTTGCAAGAGGTTCTCGACTGGGCGAACCGCATCGACCGCGACGGTATTCCCGCCGACGATGCGACGGTGCCGGTGTCAACCTCGGGCGCCACTCCGGCGCGTGCGACGCCGGTCGAGGAAGAAGAGTCGGTGGCCACGTTGCGGGTTCCGGCGACGCTGATCGATGAATTACTGCGGCTGGTCGGCGAATCGATCATCGTAACCGGTCAGCTCAAGAACAAGTTGCAGTTGGCGTTGGCGGAAAACAAGTCCGTTGCGAAACAGAATGCGTTGTTCCAAAAATTGACCTACGAGCTGGAACAAATTGTCGACGTTCAAGGCATATCCGCCTCGGCCACCGGAAAAAATTACCAGAATTTCGACAGTTTGGAGATGGACGAGTACAACGAACTGCATACCGTCACACGCCGCTTGGTCGAGGCGGCCACCGACTCGCGTGAAATGTCGCAAGGCGTTGAAGATCATCTGCTCGCGTTAAATGAGCTGGTTGTGCAACAAGCGCGCGTGCAAAAAGAAAACCAGGACGTGGTGATGCGCACACGCATGGTGCCCGCGCAAACCCTGGTGCCGCGTTTGCAACGCGCCGTGCGGCAAACCTGCCGCTTGACGCAAAAAAATGTCGAGCTTGAGGTGTACGGTGCCGACACCTTGATGGACAGCGAAATTCTCAATGCCATCGCCGATCCGCTGATGCATGTGTTGCGCAATTCCATCGATCACGGCGTCGAACCGGAAGCACAGCGCATCAAGGCGAACAAACCACCGCAGGGCCGCATCAATCTGCGTTTCGCACGCGAAGGCGATCATGTCGTCATCACGTGCAGCGACGACGGCGCGGGCATCGACTTCGACGCGGTGCGGGCCACGGCGCAAGCACGCGGTTTATTGGCGGCGGACGCGGAAGCCGGCGAGGCCGAACTGACCAAACTGATTCTGCAGCCGGGCTTCACGACGCGCAGCTTGACTACCCAGACTTCGGGGCGCGGCATCGGCCTGGATGCTGTCAACACGCGCGTGCTGGAACTGAAAGGCTCGTTGGCGATCAGCGCGCTGCGCGGTCAGGGCTGCGGTATTGAAATCCGTCTGCCCTTGACGCTGATTTCCGTGCATGCCTTGTTAACCACGATCAACGATCAAGTCGTGGCGGTCTCAACGCGCGGCGTTGAGCAAATTTTGCATTCCAGCGTTGGCCTCATCGAGCGTGACGGCGACATGGTGTACCACACCTGGAACGGCGAGCGCATGCAAGGCGCGTTGCTGGAGCAACTGCTGGATCTGGGTTCGCACAGCAACATTGAATCAGCGCCATTGGAAGCGCGCCCGGCACTGGTGGTGCGCATTGATGCGACGGACCGGCGCGTGGTCTGGATCGATCAAATTGTCGCGACCCAGGACCTGGTGGTGAAACAACTCGGCGCGTTCTTACCCAAGCTGCCGGGCATTGAAGGCGTCACCATTCTCGGCAGCGGGCGGGTGGCTGCGGTGTTGGATTTGCCGGATTTGCTGCGCGCCGGTCCGGTTGCCGCTACCAGCGATTCAACCGCAGGCAGTAACGCCAAATTGCAGGTGGAACAACGCCGCGTTGCACTCGTGGTCGACGACTCGCTCAGCGCCCGCCGTGCGCTCGCCGAGTTGATGCAGGATCTGGGCTACGAAGTACATGCCGCACGCGACGGAATCGAAGCAATCGAATTGCTGGATCTGCATGGTGCCGACATCGTGCTCGCCGATCTTGAAATGCCGCGCATGAACGGCCTGGAACTCGCGGCGCACATCCGCGCCCAGTCCAAACTCAAACATATCCCCATCATCATGGTGACGTCGCGTTCGACCGACAAACACCGGCAACAGGCGGCCAGCGTCGGTGTGAACGTCTATTTGAACAAACCGTTCGCCGAGGATGAGTTGGTGCGGCACGTGGAGCAGTTGTTGACACAAGCACATCCGGCGACGGAACAGGACAACGCGGCGCCGAATTCGTCGGAGCAAAACGGCAGGTAAAACACAGCATCGCGGTGGCGATGAGTAGAGAGCAACGGAGAACCTTTATGAAATTCGTATCGTTAAAAATGTTATTGGCCGGCTTGGTTGCATGCACGGCGCTGCTGCCGGCACATGCCGATGAAAAAGCCAAGACGTTCACCTTCGGGATCGTGCCGCAAACCGCGCAAAGTAAATTGTCGCGCGATTGGTCGCCGGTGCTGAAATACCTGGAAGAAAAGACCGGCTACAAATTTCAGTTTGCAACGGCACGCGATATTTCCATGTTCGGCAACCGCCTGGCCGAGGAGAAATACGATTTTGCATTCATGAATCCGCGCGACTACACACAGTTTCACAAGAGCAACGGTTATGAAGCGTTTGCCAAAATAAAAAATGTAAAGCTCAAGGGAATGATCGTCGTGCGCAACGATAGCCCGGTGCAGAAACTCGAAGATCTGGACGACAAGGAACTGGTGTTTCCCTCGCAAGCGTTTGCCGCCGACACGGTACTGCGCGCCGTGCTGCGCGAAAAAAATATCAATGTCATTCCGCATTTTGTGGCATCGCATGACACGGTGTATCGCAATATCGCCAAGGGCCGCTATGCGGCGGGCGGCGGCGTGATGCACACCTTTAAAAATACCGCGCCGGAAAATCGCGACCAGCTGCGCGTGCTGTGGACATCGGAAGGGTATACGCCGCATGCGTTTGCCGCCCATGGCCGTGTCCCGCGCGACGTGGTTATGCAAGTGCAGCAGGTATTGACAGAAATGGAGAAAGACCCGATCGGAAAAAAATTGTTGAAGGGCATTACTGCGCCCGACGGACTGGAAGCTGCTCAGAATGCGGATTGGGATGACGTGCGCAAACTTCTAAATATCTGAAACCGGGTGAGAAAGTGCTACGGATTCACAGGAGCGGCTAGCGGCTGTGATAAACGACAATATCCATCCCGGCGACTTTGATCATTCCGGCTTCGGACATGGTCTTCAGCACCCGTCCAACCATCTCGCGCGAACAGCCGCAAATGCGCGCGAGCTCTTGCCGCGACACGTGAATCTGCGTTCCGTCGGGATGCGACATGGCTTCCGGTTCCTTGCACAAGTCGAGCAAGGTGTGCGCAATACGATCCGGCACGTCCGAGGTTGCAAGACTCGTAACGCGGCGGCTGGTCTTCAACAGCCGTTGCGCGAGTTGTTGGCTGATGGCGGTCAACAACGGGATATGTTGGTCACGCAACTCGCTCTTGAGCAGTGCGAACAGCCGCTCGTATTCAACTTCGGCAATCTCGCAGGGCGTGCGCGCGCGCACCGTGGCGACGCGGCTCATAGTGCGGTAGAAAATACCGATTTCGCCCAGAAAATCGCCTTTACCCAAATACGCCAGCACCACCTCATTACCGTCGTCGTCTTCATGAATCACCGAGGCGGTGCCCTTGACCAGGTAATGCAGCATATTGGCCGGATCGCCGGCGCGAATGATCACGCCTTTCTTGGGAATCTTGCGGTGCGTACAAACATTCAAAAAACGCTGCAACGCCTCCTTGTCGAGAGCAGGCGCTTCGCATTCTTTAAAGTAACCATCGTCGGTGAACAGCGGCATAGTCACAGTGTAGCGGTAAAAATGCCTTCCACTTTATGCAGAGGTGGAATATGAGCCGTAGTCTCAATATTGTTAACGTAGAGGGGCACGACACTCCGGATCGTGGCCGTAAGTTGCAACACACGCTGCATAATATTAGGCGAAAACGCGCCTATTTGTTCGCACGCTATCTGCCAGACGCGACCCACGGCTACCGGCCGCAAGACATAAAGGATGTGTTGGTCGTTATTTCCGCTTCACGTAGCGGATCGAGCCTGTTCTACCATCTGCTCGCAAGTCATCCCGCCACATTGGCACCGCAGGGCGAAGAAATCACATTTTACAAACTGGCAGGGCTCGGGCTGGTCGGCAGCTTGACCGCGTCGCACGCCATCCCCAACGATATCGAGATGAATTCAGCGGGACGCACGGCGCTTGCCCTCGATATTCTGCGCGACAGCGGCTACCCGTTTATACCAGGTATTGACAAAGAGTTTCCGATCGACCGCTATCTGGTGGATTCAGTACAACGGTTGCTGTTGCAATGGCCGGAGATCGATTTTGACTGCGATCATTTGTACCAGACGGCGCGCGCTACGCTGGAACAACATTTACGCACTGCAAGCGGCTTTGACACCGGCAGCTACTGGCTCGATTTGTTATCGGCACTGATCGCACAAGGTTATCCGGTCAATCCCTACTACTACGACTTGCCGCGCAAGCTTATCGAGCATCGGCATCCAACGATGCTACGTATCGACGGGCCGCCCAGCGCTGGCCTTTGTCTGGAAGAGCCGCCGTTCATTGTGCCCGCCCTCAAGGTATTTCCTAAACTTGGAGAAGGCGCCAGCCCTTGTTTGCTATTGAAGTCGTCATCGAACTGCTACCGGTTGGAGTTCATGCAGAGTTTGTATCCGAACGCGCGGTTTTCATTTATTCATCTAACCCGGAATCCGGCGGCGGCAATTAACGGACTCATGGATGGCTGGCTGTCCCACGGATTTTATTCGCAAAGTTTGCAGGACGTAGCGGTTCTCGATATTAAAGGTTACACCAAAGCCCAATTTCCATGGTCGCGCTATTGGTGGAATTTCGATTCCCCGCCGGGCTGGCTTGACTATATCGATCAACCCCTCCAACGGGTAGCTGCTTTCCAGTGGTATTCGGCCAATAAGCACGTGCTCGACGCGATCGAGAGCGGGAAGATTAGCCGTTATATGGTGACTAAATATGAAGACTTGTTGCATGGGGAAACGCTGCAACACGAATTGATCAAAGCCTTCGAGTTTGCGCACTTGCCGCAAGATGCCTGGCCGCACGGTTACCAGCGACCGGCGCCGGTGATGGCGGTTAATCCGCCCGGCGCACGCAAGTGGCTACAGCGTGCACAGCTGATCTTACCCGCGATCCGCGAGGCAAGCATCGCCGCCGTCGCGCATCGCCTCAACTACGACATTAACGCTGCGGATGAATTTGTATGACGCCTGAGCTGTTAAAACTGGCTGCCTACCATGGTGCGGGCTGGAACGCGCGTACAGCTGATCTGAGCGCTGAATTGGCCGCAGAAAATGGTATTTGGTCTGCGTTGCGTGTGGACTCCGAATACAAACCGCTAAAAGCGGTGCTGCTCTACTGCCCCGGTGCTGAAGTCAACAACGTGCGCGAACCGAACGCCGTGCAGCATATCGCCCGCATTAATCCGCACGCGAGCGAACGCGAGTATCAAAAACTTGCCGATACTTTCCGTTCGCTCGGCGTGGCAGTGCACTTCATCCGTCCCGATCTCCTCCAGCCAAGTGCAGTTCTTGACAAATACAATCTAATGTTTGCGCGCGATCTGTTTTTTAACAGCAAAGCAGGGGTGGTCATCGCGCGGATGGGCAGCACGGTGCGCGCCGGGGAAGAAAAATTCGCGCAGCACGCGCTGGCGCAGCTGGCGATCCCGATCAACAAGACCATCACCCAGCACGGCCTATTCGAAGGTGCCGATGCGCTTTGGATTAATTCGCAGACGGTTATTTGCGGGATTGGTAAGCGCACCAATCGCGACGGCTTCCAGCAACTGCGCGCGGTTTTGAAAGAGCAGGGTGTGGCGACATTGGCGGTGGATCTGCCCGCAGCAACGCAGCATCTACTGGGCATACTCCATATTGTCGATCAAGACTTGGCACTGGTGCGGACGCAAATTGCGCCCAAGCGTCTGATCAATATTCTTAAACGCGCAGGAATTAACATGGTCGACGTGCCTGAAAGCGATGAAGTATTACAACGGCAGGGCATGAATGTCGTTACCGTAAAGCCGAGGGTCATCGTCATGCCGGTCAACTGTCCTGCGCTGAAGCGCCTTTACGCGGCTTGCGGTATTCACATCGCCGCCGAAGTTGAAATCGGGCAGCGCAATCCTCAATGCCCATGAGAACATTTGTATCCCGCATCCGCCGCACATCATGAATGAACTGGCGCATCGAGTACCCAAATACGGCGACTTGTCACAGGAGCCGAATTTTCGCAAATTAATCGACCACGCGGTGCGCGTCGTCGAACTGCACTTCGCACCCTGGGATGTCGTGATCGACCGCGAGTTGGTTTTCAAAGAAGCGGTGGGTCGTGACTTATACAGCATCAAGCGCGCGATATACGAACAGTACATGCGGGCCAAGGGTAAGACGCGGTGGGGCTGCAAGAGCACCTTCATGATTCACCACACCGATCTGGTCCGGAAATATCACAAGACACCGAAATTTATTCACCTGGTACGCGATGGCCGCGATGTGGCGGTGTCGGCGCGCGATTCGGTGTTTAACCACTTCCATCCTTATTATGTTGCGCAGTTGTGGGCGCACCAGCAGCAGCTCGCGATCAAGCTCAGCCGCGAACTGCCCGCCGATCAATTCATGACCGTGCACTACGAAAATTTAACCGCCACTCCCGAACACGAAGTGCGCCGCATCTGCGCTTTCATCGGCGAGAACTACATGGAGCAAATGTTGAACTACGCGAGCCGTCCAGACTCGGTGCGCTTGGCAGGCATCAGCAAATCGTGGGAGAACATCTCCAAACCGATCTTGGCCAACAACACCAAAAAATACCGCACCAAGCTGACGGCCGAAGAGATTTTTGTCGTGGAAAGAAATACGCTACAGGAATTGCAGTACTTCGGTTACACACTTGAAAACGATCTTGACACATTGCAACGCAGCGCCGCCGCGCCGTTGCCCGCGAGCCAACGGCTCAAATATTTTCTCCTGGAAAAAACCAGCGCAATCTCTACTGGGTTAATTGCGATGGTCTCCGACAAAAACGCCTATTTACGCCTTAAAAAACGTTTTTTTATCCGGGCCGCGTGCGCAGGATTGTAACGACACCGCCGTTGCCATCGTTGTTGGTAACCATCAAGACCCTGAGCCACAGCGCAAATCCGATCCGGGGACGGGCAGCATTACAAACTAAACAACTGCACTAAAATCGCGACACTAATTCTCAATACTGTGACGGGAGTCTTTTTCCCGCGCGCAGCGCGCACTTTTTCCGCAAGACGGCCGAATCAACGATCGCGTAAAAATAACAAGTCGATGAAACGGACAACACGGAACGCGACATTCGTTCGGTTATCACCGAAGTGTACATAACGTTCGCCGTCATATACCCCATACGTCAGACACCGGTAACAAACTCCGCGATTCTGTGAACGGGGTAACTGGCCGGTCGATTGTAAAGACCGTCGACTTAAAACTAGGATCGTGATGCTCCTGTTGTATTGAACCTACGTAATGCATTTCATCCCCGCTAGCGAGGTACTCTCAAATGAAGTTTAGATTTCGACGTGCGATGCTTGTGCTACCGCTTGCCGCAGTAACGACGGTTGCCTGTGTTCCAGACTCGAAGGAAGCAAAAATCCCTATCGACGCCAACGCCCGCGTGGTCGCGTTGGGTATCCCCGGCGCGGGTGCGGTTGCCGAAGTCGGTAACTTTCTCACCGGCGGTCCGATTCATGACCGGGTCACGACTTTTGCTCTGTTTGCACAACCCGGGAAAATCCTGGAACCCAAACGTGTGTTCGTTGCGTCTACGTCGAACTTCGGTGCACCGCTGGCGCGACCGGGCGAGGCCGAGGGCGCGGTTCTCTCCATTGATCCAAACGCCGCTGCGGCCGACGTAAGCACGGTGGCGCAGTTTGCAGCGAGCGGCACACAGGCTTCCACGTTGGGCGGTGCGGTGCAGCTATATACCGCGCAGAGCCCGGCGTTCGTTAATGGTTTGTCGAACCCTAATGCGCTAACCAAGGACTTACCGGCAGTCAGCATGCCGCTGGGCATTTCGATTAATAACGGTAACGGGCGACCCTGGTTTGCCAATGCACCCACCGGTGCAACGGGTGCCGGAACGATTACCGTCATCGACCCGCAAGGCTATCCATTGATCGGTGGACCGAGCCCGGTTGCGGGTGGCGTGTTCACCGGAACACAAACCAACCGCAATAGCAGCTCGGCGGGTGGACTGACATCCGCTGCATTGGGCACCGCGATCTTGACGAAGTCGTCCGACCTGTCTGGCCGTGCGGTGTTTGTCGCTGTGCAAGCAGACGGCAGCGTCATGCAAGTCCATGTGCAAAAGGGTGTCGATCAACTGGCCCCGCCAGGCACCGTCACTCCCGTGACGACGATAAACCGTGCGACCGCCGAGTCGACGGATCCGAAAGTCATTGCACGCGAAGGCGTGGCGTTCAATTGGGCGCCGACGCGCAATGTGTTAATTGCCGATCCGCAAGCCAATCGCCTGGTGGTTCTCGATATTACCGACGACGGCACCATGTTCCATGCAACGACCCGCTACCTTTCCTCCTCCTCTTTCAATGTACCGATCGATATCGCGCCGACCACGCGTGAAGTCGCAGCCGGTAGCTTCGCCAGCAATTCCACGCTGGGCGTCGGTTCGGATCTTTATGTGCTGAATCGCGGTGATAACACGATTGTGCGTATCGGCATGAATGGCGAAGTGCAAGCGATCCGCAACATCGTCGCGAATCTGACGGACTACCGCGCGAACGGTATTGCCGTGTCTTCGGATGGCCAAACGATTTATGTCACGGTCACGACGCCACACAGCGGCGGCGCACTGCTGGCGTTACCGGCCTTCGGCCAAAGCCCGGCGATGGCGCAATTGTTCGATCAAGCAAAAACTGCGGGCATGACCGGCAGCATCATGGACTTTGCCAAGTTCATGTTCTCGGCGGCATTCACCCCGGAGCAGGGCGTTGGACCGTTGTTTAACCAGCAGTCCTGTGTGGCTTGCCATAACTCTCCGGTTGCCGGTGGCATGGGTATCGCGTCCGGCCAGGATATTCAACTGGTCGGGCACCTTAATCCAGATGGGTCATTTGATTCGCTCACCAACCGTGGTGGCCCGACGGCGCGCATGCACTCGGTCGCCGAACTTGGCGTTCCCTGCGGTTTGCCGGTCGGCCCCGCAGCATCGTCTAATGTCACGTCGTTACGTAATGCGATGAGCTTGCGCGGTAACGGCTTGATCGATGACATTGCGGCGGGCGACATTCTGGCTAACTTGGCACTTGAGCCGACGGCGGTGCGTGGCCGCGTCAACATGCTGGAAGACGGACGCATCGGCAAGTTCGGCTGGAAAGCGCATGTTCCGACTCTGGTCGAGTTCATGGGTGATGCGTTGCGCAACGAAATGGGCGTGACTAATCCAGTGCAGCCCGATGACGAGATCAACGGCTGCGGCGCCAATAAGCAAACGCCCGAGGTCGATGCGCTCGCCCTGCAGGCCACGGCGATGTTTTTGAATAACATCGATCCGCCCGCCCCAGTGTCATGTGCAAGCTTGCCGGGTGCGGCAGTGTTTGCATCGGCCGGTTGTTCGAGCTGTCATACGCCGTCGCTGCCAGGCCCCGGTGCGCGTACTGCGGTCCGTCTGTACTCGGATCTTTTGTTGCACGACATGGGTTCTGCGTTAGCGGATCAGATGCAGCAAGGTTCGGCGAAGGGTAACGAGTGGCGCACCATGCCGTTGTGGAGTCTTGCTGAGCGTGGCAAGTTCCTGCACGACGGCCGCGCGCGCACCGTGACCGATGCGATCTCGGCACATGGTGGTCAGGGACAAGCGGCACGCGATGCCTACATGGGCTTGAGCGACGCAGACAAGCAGACGATGAGCCTGTTCCTCAACTGCATCTAAACGATGACCTGAACGCGTCATCGCACTCGTATCGAGCGGGATAGCTATTCAGTTGCGAGCTATCCCGCTCACCTTTTTCAGAATGCGTCACTGCCCGGCATATGTGTTTTGAAGTCCGTCAGTAAAATTACTTATTTTATCCTGATTAGTTACCTGCCTCAGACAGTCGCAAAACGCTGAGGGGATGAGGTTGAGTTGTGACGGCGGCGCGAAGTAAACGTGGCACCATGGCGGCGAGATCAAAACGGCGATTGAAACGGTAGGCAAACTCGGCAAGATAACGATGCGCATACTTGGCATGATCGATCGCGTGGTAGGTTCCGCTCAAGGCCGTCTTGAGGTTGCCCAGTAGGGTGTTGACCCATCGAAACTCAGGCCGTTGCACGGCGTGTCGGCCACCGCCGACCACATGGCGTTCGTGCGCCGCAGCGGTGTGCGTAACGGCCCCGAAACACCACAGGCCATCCGAAACCACATGCGCCGTCGGGGCCAGACTATGGGCCGCCCACTGCTTGAGTGCTGCATGGGTAAAGCCCGCCACGGGCGTCAAGCGCATAAAGAGCGGTTTGCCCTCCGCGCTGGTCTGCACCGCCGCCACAAAGGCAGTCTTGTTGTCCGAGCCCCGGCCGCGCTTTCCTGCTTTCTCTCCTCCCAAATAAGCATCGTCAATTTCCACGCGCTCATCCAGGCGGCGCGGCGCTTCACGCAACACCATCGTTTGCAGCAGCTTGTGCTTGATCAGCCACGCGGTCTTGTAACTCACCCCCAGTTGGCGCTTGAGCTCCAGGGCGGCAACCGCGTTCTTGCTTTGTGTCAGCAGGTAGATCGCCAAAAACCAAATCGACAAGGGCAGCTTGGTGTGCTCGAACACGGTGCCCACGATGGATGAACATTGGTAGCCACAGCCCAGGCACTCCCACAACTTACGTCCATGGTGGGTGCACGCATAACGCGCGCCCGCGCAGCGTGGGCAGCTCCATCCCTGCGGCCAGCGCGAAGCAAACACCGCCGCTTCGCATTGCTCATCAGTTCCGTACTGGCTCTGGAAATCGCGCATCGACAGTCCCGCTTGGAACTGAATTTTGTTCATTGCCATGACCTACTCCCGCATACCCTGAAAGGGCCGTTAGCCTATTTCGTGCGCGCGTCTGAGGCAAGTAACTAATCAGGTATTTTATTGAGTTCCGCAGAATACTCATCATTCCCACTCCCCAACCTAAACGAGGCTACAATGCTGCGATTTAGTCATAACATTCGCATAATTTCTGCACTGACCACCGCGCTGTTATTGAACTCCATACACGTCAATGCAGCGGAAAACGACGTCACCCCCGACAAGGTCGTTTCAGCACTTGAAGGGACCTTCGGCGTGACTCCGGGCGAACGTCGCAATCACACGAAAGGCACCTGTGCGGCAGGCGAATTCACCGGTACCGCAGAAGCCGCCGCGTATTCGCGCTCGGCGCTATTTTCCGGAAAGCCGGTACCGGTCGTCGCGCGCTTCTCGTTGTCCGGCGGCAACCCGAAAGCGCCGGATACCGCGAAGAGCGGGCGGGGCATGGCGCTGGAATTCCGCTTGCCTAACGCATCGCTGCAGCATATGACGATGTTGAATACGCCGGTGTTCGGTGCCGCCGCGCCGAAAACTTTTCTCGATCTCATGATCGCCACTCGGCCCGACCCCGCCACCGGCAAACCCGACCCGGAGAAAGTGAAGATTTTCAAGGCGTCACATCCTGACAATGCAGCGCAAGCCGCGTTTTTGGCGAACAATAATCCGCCTGCCAGTTATGCCAACAGCGCCTACTGGGGCATCCATACCTTCAAGTTTGTCAATCGCGACAAAAAGACCACGTTAGTGCGCTGGCGCTTTATTCCCCAAGACGGCGAACAGCGTTTGTCGGACGAGGCGTTGAAATCTTCACCGCCGAATTTTCTAGAACAAGCGCTCATCGAACGCATCAAGAAAGGGCCGGTTCGTTATGACATGATGGTGAGTATCGGCCAACCGGGCGATTCTGAAAATGATCCGGCGCTCGCATGGCCCGAGAACCGCAAGCAGATCAAGGCGGGTACTTTGACAATTTCATCCGCAGTCGCGCAGAAAGGCGCGGAATGCGAAAAGATCAACTACGACCCGCTGACCTTGGCGGACGGCATTGAACCGACCAACGACCCGATTTTATTGTTTCGTTCCCCGGCCTATGCATTGTCGTTTGCAAAACGATCGGGCGGCCTATAAACACAGCGCAGTACGCGACTATGGCGGGAATTACCCGCCGTCGCTCGTGTAACCTGACGCTTACTACTTACGCAGAGCGTTTTACAGCCGCGCGGCTAACGCGCAACAGACCCGCTTCCATCATAAAATTCATGGACTGGTTGATACACTCGTCGAGTGATTGGCGCGTCGTATCGAGCCGCAGTTGTGGATCGACCGGTGCTTCGTACGGCGAACTAATGCCGGTGAATTGCGGGATCAAACCAGCGCGGGCGCGCTTGTAAAGACCCTTCGGATCGCGCGTCTCGCAGTCTTCCAAACTCGCTTCCACGTAGACCTCAAAAAATTTCGCACCGCAAATCTGGCGCACCATGTCGCGCTCGGCACGGAACGGTGAGATGAACGAGGCGATCACGATCATGCCGGCTTCGAGCATCACCCGTGCGACCTCACCGGCGCGGCGCAGGTTCTCGCGCCGTGCTTCTTCCGAAAAGCCGAGGTCTTTGTTGAGGCCGTGCCGCAAAGTGTCGCCATCGAGCACGAATACATTGTGGCCGCTGAGCAGCAGCTCGCGTTCGAGCCGATGCGCGATGGTCGATTTGCCGGATCCAGACAACCCGGTCATCCACAACACGGAAGCTTTGTGACCGGAGAGCGACTGCCGCAACTCGCTGCTGACTTCGGTTGCATGCGGATGAATATTGCGCCCGCCCGGCATGCCGCTATTGCCATCCAGCGCCATGGAAACACCGCGTGCCAATGCACGCGCGATATCCGGACGCGTCACCGAAGGCGGCAGGGGATCTCCTGAACGCAGCTTCGCATAAATGTCAACATCAGATATAAAAACGCGTTGCCCGGCAGCATGCGGGCAGGATTTTTCGGTCGCGACACCGCTACACGCTTCGCAATGGAACGCGGCTGGCATCATTACCGGATGAATGGCCAGCCCGTGATGCGCGGCATCGGCGAATAATTCCAACACCTCCGGCACACTTGCCGATGTTGCTTGCGGCATAAAAAACTGACTGGCGCCGTAGTTCTGACTGAGGATCGCGTGTTGCAATTCTGCTCGCGGTGTTGCGGCGAATAATTCTGCCGACACTGGATTTTCCATGACCCGCTCGATTGGAAAATAATTTTCGATCAGCAAGCGACTGGCCGATAGCAACAGCGGCTGCGGAATGGAATGCGGAGTGCTTTCCTCATCCACCGGCACATGCAGCAGCAACGCGTCCGAGGTGTCGAGCGCATTCTTGAGCAGATGTTCGTCGGTACGCCGCCACGGAAATTTTAAATTCGGCACGGCGACTTGCTGCCAGCCATGCTCTACCACCTGTGCGCGTACATCACGCGGCCACTGATGTTTGTGCCGCAGTAGGTTGGATGCGCGCGCTGCCAGAAATGCAACCGGGCCACCCACCAGATAGGCGGCTTGTTGCGCAACGCGTTGCGCGATCCGCGTTTGCTGCATGCCCGCATTTCCCCACAGCGCGCGGGCTTCGGCCGGTGCGTCCCACGCAAAGATATCGTCGACCTGAATCACGCCCACCGGATCGGCACCGTAATAGAGGGCCGCTTCGTGTCCAACGGTCAACGTGAGCTTGGCCGCGTGCGTCACCGCAAGTGTCAAGGGTAGGCCCCACGGGCGCCCGCCGGGCAGGCGCGTCTGCGCAAGCACACTCGCATAACACGCCTGTGTCATGAACCCATTGAGCGGGGAATGCGCGCCGGAAGCGATCATTTCCAGGTCGAATAATTCTGCGGCGCTGATTTGCAGGCGCGGCAGGGTGGGGAGACGTTCGACCAGGCCGGGCCGCAGCTGCGCCGGCACATACGCCTGCACCAGTTCGCCGCCATAGGGCGCAATCAAGCCGTCGTCGAGCTGCACGCTACGCGCGTATAAATTGTTCATCTGTGATTTGTTCATTGCCGGTTCCTCACTCGTCTAAAACAGTGCCCAACCTGCGAAGCCCGCGATTGGTATGACCCATACAACTTCAATACGCAGACGTAACAGCGCAGTGAGCGCGGCTACGAAAATCAGCAGCGATGCCCAATGATGCGGCGCGGTCCAACCAACGCTGAATGCGGCAGCTGTGATCATGCCGATCACCGATGGCCGCACGCCGCACAGCGCCGCGACGATAACGCGCGAGCCTTGGATGCGTTCGAGCAGGTGCGTGCCGCCGGCCATCAGCAGCGCCGCAGGCAGATAGATTCCAAGCGTCGCGACGACGGCGCCTGTCAAGCCCGCAACCTTCAGGCCAATAAAGGCAGCGCTCACCAGAATCGGGCCAGGTGTTATCTGGCCCATCGCGATAGCGTCGACGAATTCCTGCTGACTGACCCAGCGGTGGCCATTGACCACGATTTCCTGAATCATCGGGATAAAAACATAGCCACCGCCGAACAGCATCAGACTCATACCGGAGAACACCAGAAACAGCTTGAATAACACTCCCGGATCGAACTGCCACAGCGGTAATGCGCTCAGCGGCGCTGCGCCAAAAAAAGTCGCGTTCATATCGAACTTGGATTTCGTGCGGGCGGTGCCGGTGATGTTGGTTTGAATCGCCGCAGCAATAATCGGATTGACTTCATCACGGCGCAGCCAGAACGCGCCGATCAGACCGGCGCAGGCGATAATCATCACGGTGCTGTAAATGCCACCGGCCATAATCAAGGCCACAGCGGCGGCCACGGCGATTACCGCCTCGCGCCAACTCGTAATGGATTTGCGGCTCATGTTCCAGGCAGCGCTCAAAATGATGGCGCTGACTGCGGGGATGAATCCCATAAACAATTTGTTAATAACCGGAACCTGGCCCCACTGAAAATAAGCCAGCGATAACACCAATATGAAAGCAAATGACGGTAATACCGCGCCCAATGCGCTGATCAATGCGCCGCTGCCGCCACGCAAGCGATAACCGACAAACACCACCACGTTCACTGCGACCGGTCCCGGCAAAATCGAGGCCAGGGAAATGCCATCCAGGATGTCACGCTGCGACATTAATTTTTTGCGCTCGACGACCTCGTTCTCGATGACTGCAATCATGGCCATGAAGCCGCCGAAACTGGTGCAGGCGATCTTGACGAACATCCAGAACAGCGAAATTAATGCAGGCTGCCGATTCATAATCCCAGAAACCTCAGTTGAACGCTCTGCGGAGTGCGATCCGTTGAGTGGCCGCTCACGCGCATCCCTGCGCTTCGCGGCACTTGCACAAATCCCTGTGCGACGCAGGGCAAGACGCAACGAGCGAATAGCGCGCTATTCCGATGATTCCTATCGCGCTGGCTTTTGCGCGAGGTAGGACGAGTTGCAACGCTGCCATGCGCGGTGTCTCGGGGCGTGCTCCGCTGACCGTAGCGGGCATCACCCCGAGAGTGAACTCTGTAACAACTAAAAATATCAATACCTGAGGACACTTGTTTATACCTTGCAGCGGTCAACTGAGGTTTTTAGGATAATCCTTGTTTAGACTGGAAGCAGACTGATGTGCAGGCGGGTGTGGCCATTCTCGTACGCTTCAACGCTTTTGATCAATGCCGCGCGCACGTTGGGTTGTCCATCGCGTAGCGTAACGAGCGCGGCGAGATCGTCGCGCTGCAGCGGCATATCGACCTGAACCGCGATCGACACAACAAGCTCGTCTGTTCTCGGTGTTGACATTATGTCGCAATCGAATAAAGCGCTGATGGATGCGTCTGCATCACCAAGACTGCGGACTTCAATACCGCCATACACTTCGATTGTAGCCGACTGCGCGACGTGACCAGGATGTTGCAGATAGAAACTGGCACTGTCATGTCCCAAGGCACACAGGCCGGTTTTCGGCCATACCGCTACTTTGCGCGTGCGCCCGCTGCTACGTACCGACGCAACAAAACTTTGCAGCAGGCGCCGTTCGTTTTCCAGCGTTACGGTGCTGGACGTGGTGTGTTGTTTTAGCGCGGTTTCGATTTCCGCCAGTACCGGAGCGATATCGAGAATGCGTAAATACGGCGAGATGTTCGGCTCCGGCAATTGCTCGCATGCTTTTAAGCCGCCATCTTCGAGCATATCCAGCCAATAGCGTCCGCTGCGCTGCGCCCTCGTCTCGCCCGCGAGCAACCTGCACTGCATAGCATAGGGTTCCAAGGCAGTAAATAACGCAAGCATGTCATCGTTCGCTGTGGCCGTTGCATCACCGAGACTGAACAGACTTATATGCTTCAATAGTAGGGAGCAGGTATTGTCGTGGCAGGATGTGACCTTACTGGGCTGGTTGTGTACCGCATGTTGTTCCGCGAGCAGGAACAATTGTTTGAATTCAAGAAAAGTAAGACCGGGGACGGTTTCTTCGACACGGCGCGCGTACAAGATTGCATGCGCAAGACTTTCCATCGCCCGAAAAATACTGTTGAAATACAGCGCCTCGCGTCCTGCATCGGCATGGTTGTCAAAAAACTGCTTCACGATAATTTTGTAGCCGTTCGCCAGATTGAGATACAGCCACAGCACGTCTTGCAGCAGGGCACTGCGTTGCGCCTCCTTGATCGGCAAACTGCGGACGCGGATTTGATCGTAATACGACACGCTGTTTTCGAAAAATGCAGCATACAGTTCCAAAAGCTTAAAGCGGTCGCCCGGCGCCACTGGAACTTCATTCATGGCTTGCAGCGCCATCTGCAGATGGCGCACGGTATCCGCAACGTTCATGACCGGCAATTGTTCGAGCCAGACCTTCAGACGCTTCGGGTTCAGCTGCGCCATCGGGTTGTGCGCGGTGTGTTGCGGCGGGGTAGTGAGTAACAGTAAGTCCATTGATGAACCCGTTATGCTATAGAGCGAGAACCTTTCGGAAAAAATCGTCCACGCCCCGCAAACCTTTATCCGCAGAGCGCATTCCGTATGTGGCCGCCATCACGCTGGCATGTAATGTATAAAACTTGAGGCGGGAAATGACGAAAAAGTCACTAATTCGAATGGAGGTGCTGCGCGGCAGACGCTTTGGTGATCTGCTAGTCTTCATAAATCGCACGAGACTCGTCGCATGACCACGACCCGACACAGCGCCTGGCTGGAGGCCGCAGTGCATATTGCCGCCGCTGCCGGACAATGCATTCTTGATGTTTACAATCGCCCCTTTAGTGTCGAGCACAAGGAAGACAATTCGCCGCTTACACTGGCTGATCGCTGTGCCCACGAATTGATCGTTGCACGCCTTAACGCACTAACGCCCGAGATTCCAGTGCTGTCCGAAGAATCGGCGAAGCTTGACTATTCTGCACGCGCCGCCTGGCAGCGCTTCTGGCTGGTCGATCCGCTCGACGGAACCCGCGAATTCATCAAACGCAATGGGGAATTCACAGTGAATATCGCGCTCATCGAAAACCAACAGCCGGTGTTGGGTGTGGTCCAGGTTCCGGTGACAGGTATTGTCTATATTGGACTGCGGGGTAGCGGTGCTTGGAAACAACAGCAGGGCAAACGTCAACCGATCCGTGTGCGGCCTTATCAAGGCGGGCGCGCTACGGTCGTAGCGAGCCGTTCGCATCGCGGTGAAGCCGTAGACCAATTTCTTGTTCGGCTCGCTGCGCGTGAAGGGAGTTACGAAACCGCTAGCCTGGGCAGCTCGCTAAAACTGTGCCTGATCGCAGAAGGTGCAGCCGATATCTATCCGCGACTCGGCCCGACTTCGGAATGGGACACTGCCGCAGCGCAATGTGTTGTCGAGGCGGCCGGTGGTCGCGTGCTGGATTTACAGGGCGAAGCGCTGCGTTACAACAAAACCGATATTCTCAATCCATGGTTCCTTGTTAGCGGAGCGGGTGATTACGACTGGCGCGCGCTGCTCGTTTGATCAATACAAATTGATACGCAGTGACACTTGTCATTTTTATTAACGCACGTGAATATTTAACCTGGAGCGTGTGCGAAAGCCATGCGACTGTAAACCGTAACATGCGGAAGCCTATGTTAAAAAATTGGCCGTGCGTGTATTCGTGCGGTAATAGTGTTTCATTTCACATGCAGTGACATCACAAGGAGGCATGCCGATGATATTTTCTACTCGTAACTCTTCAGCGATTATACTATGCAGCGTGTTGTTAGCTGCACCGCAACTGGTATCCGCATCGACGTCTACATCAACGTTGACATTATTCGAATCGGGGCAGGTAAGACCTTTAGCGATGTCGCGCGACGGTAAATACCTGTATGCCGTGAATACCCCTGACGCAAAACTCGAAGTATTCAGCATAAATTCAGCAGGCATCGAAGCACGCGGTTCCGTGAGCGTTGGACTCGAACCCGTTGCAGTCGCCGTACGAAACGAGAATGAGGTTTGGGTCGTCAATCATTTGTCCGACAGTGTGAGCGTCGTCGATGTGCATGAAACAGAACATCCTCGCATCACGCGTACGCTGTTGGTCGGCGATGAACCGCGCGATATTTTGTTTGCGGGAAAAAAACACGATCGTGCGTTCATCACCACGGCGCATCGCGGTCAAAACAACCCGAACGATCCACAGTTGACTACGCCCGGTATCGGTCGCGCAGATGTCTGGGTGTTCGATGCCAATCATCTGGGTACCATCTTGGGTGGTACGCCGCTCACGATCATTACCTTATTTACCGACACGCCGCGCGCATTGGCGGCAACGCCGGATGGCACGCGTGTTTACGTGGCAGGCTTTTTCACGGGAAATCGTACCACCACCATTGCCGAAGGTACGGTGCCGGACGGCGGTGAAGCGAACGGCGGCTTACCTGCAACGCGTGTTGATGCAGCGGGTGAGTCGCAACCCGAGACCGGTTTAATCGTCCAGTTTAATGGACAACATTGGGTCGACGAACTCGGCCGCAGCTGGGACGATAAAGTGCGCTTCAATCTTCCGGACAAAGATGTGTTCGCCATCGATGCCACCGCGAATCCGCCCAAGCCGGTTGACGGCAGTGCGGGTTTTTACAGCGGCGTCGGTACCGTGCTGTTC
>JACQEQ010000334.1 GCA_016200445.1 Gammaproteobacteria bacterium
CGATCCGCAACAGGATCTGGTCGCCTATTTCTGCGCCGAATTCGGTCTGCACGAAAGCATGCCGATTTACTCCGGCGGGCTGGGAATTTTAGCGGGCGACCATTGCAAGGCAGCGAGCGATTTAGGCATTCCGTTTATCGCCGTCGGATTGTTGTACCGGCAGGGATATTTCACGCAGACCATCGACGTGTCGGGACATCAAATCGTGCATTACACCCGCATCGATTTTTCCGACTTGCCGATTCAACCTGCGTTGGATAGTAATGCCCAACCAGTGTACGTGCATGTCGACCTGCCCGGCCGGCGCGTGATGCTCAAAGTCTGGCGTGCCAAGGCTGGACATATCACCATCCATCTGCTCGATTCGGATTTAACCGAGAACAGCCCTGCCGACCGCTCGATTACTTATCAGTTGTACGGCGGCGACATTCATATGCGTATCCAGCAGGAAATCGTGCTGGGGATCGGCGGGGTGCGCGCGCTGCGTGCATTGAATTTCAAACCCACGGTGTGGCATATCAATGAAGGCCATGCTGCGTTTATGATTCTGGAACGCTGCCGCGAATTGGTGGCAAAAGACGCGGACTTCGACAGCGCGCTGGAGCAAGTGGCCAGCGGCACCGTCTACACCACGCATACGCCTGTTCCGGCGGGTCATGACATTTTTAATCATGACTTGATGAATAGTTATTTCGGTGAATACATCCATCACCTCGGACTGGAGCCGCATCGATTTCGCAATATTGGCCACAGCCCGACGAATCCCGACGGCTTCAATATGACGGCGCTCGCGTTGCGCGGTTCGCGCTTTCATAACGGCGTGAGCAAGATTCACGGCGAAGTTGCGTCCAAAATGGAAGGTTACGTTTGGCCGCAAGTGCCGGCGGAAGAAAATCCGATTCGCCATGTCACCAATGGCGTACACGTGCCCACCTTCCTGGCGCGCGCCTGGTCGAATTTGTTCGATATGCAGTTCGGCCGCGAATGGCGTAACGAGATGTTGAACGATGCGTATTGGGAACGCATCGACGACATTCCCGATTATGCCTATTGGAGCCTGCGCCAGTCGTTGAAGTCGCGTTTGCTGCGGATCGTGCGCGCACGTGCCATAGCTCAACATAAACGTAACGGCTGTAGCGCAGCACAGATCGAACGTCTGGTGCGCCAGCTCGCCCCGAATGAAACCGACGTGCTCATCCTGGGATTTGCCCGCCGTTTCGCCACCTACAAACGCGCCGCCTTGCTGTTCGCCGATCCGGTGCGTCTGGCAAAACTGCTCAACGATCCCAAGCGGCCGGTGCTGCTGATTTTTGCCGGCAAAGCGCATCCGAACGATCAACCCGGTAAGCAGCTCATCCAACAAATTCACGAATATTCGCGCCGCCCGGAATTCGAAGGCAAAGTCATCTTGCTCGAAGGCTACGACGTATCGCTTGCGCGTCTGTTGGTAACCGGTGTTGACGTTTGGCTGAACACGCCCACCTACCCGCTGGAAGCCAGCGGCACCTCGGGGCAAAAGGCCGGCATCAACGGCGTGATCAACCTGAGCGTGTTGGACGGCTGGTGGGGCGAAGGCTACAACGGCGAAAATGGCTGGGGCATTGCTCCGCATGGCGCGCAATTCGACGAAGCGTTTCGCAATCAGGAAGAAGCCAAAGATTTAGTCAATATTCTCGAAAACGAAGTCATCCCGTTGTACTTCGTGCGCAACGGCTACGGCTATTCAGAACCGTGGGTAAAAATGTCGAAAGCCTCGATGAAATCGCTGATCCCGCGTTTTAATTCGCAGCGCATGGTGCGCGATTACGTCACGCATTTTTACGGCCCCGCCGCACGTCAGCAGAAAAAAATGGTGCAAAATTCCAGCGCTCCCGCGCGCGAACTTGCCGGCTGGAAGAAAAAAATTGCCGAGTCCTGGCCCAAAATCACACTGCGCCGCATGGATTCCGCCGAACACTCCGTCAACGCCGGTGCCGCATTGCCGATCCGCGTGGCGGTATTTCTGTCCAACTTAAACGCCACCGATGTCTGCGTGGAATGTTTGGTCGGCCAAACTGCGGAAAACAACGACTTCGTCGTGCAATACCGTTATTTAATGGAAGCCGCCAACATCAACGACCACGGCGAAACCGTATTCAAACTCGACCTGCACCCGGAAATCTCCGGCCTGCTGCACTACCAGATCCGCATGTACCCGCACCATGACTTGCTCAGCCACGCGTTTGAAACGGGGCATATGATTTGGTTGTGAGATAAATTTTATCCGGTTTTAGACGAGCTACCCAATGTCAGTAGGTTAAGGGATTTGTAGGGGCGCACCCGTGTGTGCGCCTTGGTCGACGTGCCGACCCCGAGCAGGGCCGACACACGGGTCGATGACCCGTCCGGCATCTACGTCCGCCAATGCTTCCAAGGTCAGACGCCGCCGCTCTTCTTCTTGATCGATCCAAGCGGCCAGCGCTTGCTTCATAATCCAACCGCGCGAACGCTCTAAGCGCGCTGCCATTTGATCGACTTTATCCGCCAAAGACTGGAGTATATGGGCAGTCAGTACGTTGGTGTTCCGGGGTTCATAGAACCTCCCGCAATCAGTCAAATCGTAATTAATCATTATGATTAATTACGATTTGAGCAAGACTCAGCGCCCGATTGGCCAAAACTCTAAACGTGATGGGTCTCCAACACACAATTATTTATCCCCTTCGCCTGCTAACTTTAACTATTCCCCGCCAACGACCCACCAGCTCCTTCCAAAGTCCACCGCGCAGATACGGCGTGAACCAACCCGTCGCCATCATGCGCCGAACCTCCCACGCGCCGATGCGCCGCGTTTGTTGCACCCGCTGCCGCTCGCGTAACACCTGCGGCAACCCGCGCAGCGCCGCCCACTTAGCCGCGAAAATCACACGACCTTTTCCTTGCACCGTAAAGTAAAGCAGTGAAACAACGTTGAGAAAAATATGCTGCGGAAGATACAGCCACAGAAGGGGCCAGGGCATGTTCTTGAAATACACCCATACCAAATTGCGGTGCCCGTGGTACACCGCGAAATCGCTGCGCTTGCCGGTGGTCGCCGAACCCACGTGATACACCGTGGACTCAGGAACATACCAACAGCAAAGCCCGCGTAACCGCAACCGAAAACCCAGATCGACGTCTTCCGCATAACAAAAAAAGCGTTCGTCAAAACCGCCTACTTCAAGAAATACATCGCGTCGGCATAACATCGCCGCACCGCACACTGAAAACACTTCCGCATCATGCGCAACGGGATCACTCACATTGAGCCCGTGGCCTGCTCGCCAATGCACCCCGGACACATGATACTCATCGCCGACGCCATCTAAGCTTTCCGGATCGAGCGCTTGAATCATGCGGCTGCCGAACAACGCGCCCTCTGGCTGCGATTGCGCCGCTGTGAGCAACCGCTCCAACCAATCCGGTTCCGGGAATGCATCCGGATTCAAGAATGCAATCCACTCGCAACCCTCGGCTGCCTTGATGGCAATATTGTTGCCCGCTGCAAAGCCTACGTTGTGTGGCAGTCGGATTAACTGCACGTGCGGCAATAAGTTTTCTGCCTCCAACAGCGAAGCATCGGTACTCGCGTTATCTACAACGATGATTTTTTCGATCGGGACGGATTGTAAAAGAACTGCTTCAAGACATTTTTTTAGATATACACCTGCATTCCAATTAACGACGACGACCGCGACGGACCCGGAACCAACCGGACGAGAGGGATCGTCGTTGTTTACGGGAACTGGAATTGACGGC
>JACQEQ010000335.1 GCA_016200445.1 Gammaproteobacteria bacterium
CGGCCGTGATATTACCGATGACAACCACCGGCACCGGTAATCGCGTGCGCTTAAATAGTCCGTGTCGATACGCAGCACGGCGCAATGCCGCAAGCGCTGTAAACAACCCCGCCAGCGGCAACAACAAAACGGCGATTAAATTTTTGTCAGCCCAGTACGCGTCGAGACGTTTCACGCGGGTGCTTGCGATTTAAATTGGCGCTGATGTAGTTGTGCGTAAACCCCTTTGAGCGCGAGCAGTTCGCGGTGGCTGCCATGCTCGACGATGCGGCCTTGTTCCAGCACCAGGATCCGGTCGGCCTTCTCAATAGTGGACAACCGGTGCGCGATCACCAGCGTGGTCCGATTCGACGTTAAGTTATCCAATGCGGCTTGGATGTGTTGCTCGGACTCCGAATCCAGCGCGGAAGTCGCTTCGTCAAGGAGTAACAGCGGCGCATTTTTTAGCAAGGCGCGCGCAATCGCGATGCGTTGACGTTGTCCGCCAGACAGCAACACGCCATTCTCGCCCACCATCGTATCGAAGCCTTGCGGCAAGCGGCGAATGAATTCGGTGGCATGCGCGGCATCGGCGGCGGCGATCACGCCTTCCAACCCGGATTCAGCCAGGTGCCCGTACGCGATATTTTGTGCGATGGTGTCGTTGAATAATGTAATGTCCTGGCTCACATACGCGAATTGCTGGCGTAAATCCTGTAATTTAAGATCACGAATGTCGACGCCATCCAGAAAAATCGCCCCCTGGCTAACATCATAGAAACGCGGCAGCAAACTCACCAAAGTGCTTTTGCCGCTACCCGACTTACCGACGATTGCGATGGTTTGACCCGGCTCTACGGTAAAAGAAACTTGCTCTAATACATTTGCTGCGCCGCCCTGATACATGAACGAAACCTGGCGGAACTCAAGTTGACCGCGCGCGCGTTGTAAGGCTTGCCCGCCAACGTCTGTTTCTTCAGGAGTGTCTAGAAATTCAAAAATACTTTGTGACGCCGCGATACCGCTTTGCACGGTGGTATTGATTTTGGTCAGACGTTTCATCGGCGAGAACAGCAACATCAGGGCGGTCATGAACGACATAAAGGTGCCCACGGTCATTTCATCGCGCATCGAGGGCTGCGTGACGATGTACAACACCGCAGCGAAGGCGAGCGAACCGATCAGCAGTGTGATCGGCTCGGCTAATGCGCCCGTCGCGGTCATTTTTTTCTGCTGGCGGCAGGCCATTTCATTGGCGACACCGAAATGTGCACGCTCGTAGTCTTGCGTACCGTAAGTCTTGATCACACGCTGGCCGTCGATGGCTTCATGTGCGACACGCGTAACATCGCCAATCGAAGTTTGTATGCGACGCCCGATGCGGCGTAAGCGATTCCCGATTCCGACCACTAACACCATGATGACCGGGCCGACCAACAAAAATAGCAACGACAAGCGCCAGTTGTAGTAAATCATCGCGCCTAGCAGGCCGACGATGGTCAGGTTGTCGCGTACCAAAATTAAAATCGCCTTGGTGGCCGTGCTATAAATTTGTTCGGTGTCGTAAATCAATTTGGAAATTAACTGGCTCGACGGCGTGTTGTCGTAATACGCCACCGGTAACACCAGTAACTTATCGAACATTTGCTTGCGCACATCGCGAATTACATTGCGGCCGACTTTCATCATGAAAGTGTCGGCCACGAATCCGCTCATACCGCGCACGATAAACACTGCGACCAAGGCGAACGGAATATAGCGAATCGCGTCGGGATCTTTGTTGACGAAGCTGCCGTCCAACATCGGCTTGACTAGTGCAACAAACGCCGTGTCGCTGCCTGCCGACACCGCCATGCCCAGCACCGCGAATGTGAATGTCGTCCAGTACGTACGGACATAACGCAGCAAGCGGCGGTAAACCGCCGCCGCGCCGTATCGATCCTGTTTTGGGGGCATTATTGCGGGGATTTCGGCTGTTGCGCCGCGATGCTGATCCGCAGCAAACCTAGCTGCCGCGCGGCATCCATGGCGGTCACGACGGCTTGATGCGGGGTTTTGCCGTCGGCGCTAATGACGACAATCAGTTCCTTGCGATCACGTTCCGCAATGACTTTTTCCATCGCGCGTTTGACGGTGCCGAGCTCGTTATTGACAACCTCTTGGCGATCGACAAAAAAACGTCCGCGCTCGTCGATGGCCACATCGATGGTTTTGACTTCTTGATCCGGCAATTTTTTCTGCGCGGCTTCCGGCAGGTTAATGGAAATTTCCGCCGCGTGTTTAAATGTGGTCGCCAGCATAAAGAAGATCAGCAACATCAACAGTATGTCGATCAACGGAATCAGAATGATTTCCGGCTCCTCGCGGCGGCGTTGGCGCAGGTTCACTTCTTCGCCTCCGGGCTCACCCTGGCCACTTTTGAATCTTTCGCTTCCTTGGCTTCCAGCTGGTCACGTTCGCCCATCATCACTTCCACGAGTTTGATGGCTTCCTGCTCCATCGAGACCGCCAGCTCATCGACGCGGCGTTGAAAATGCCGGTAAAAAATCAGCGCGGGAATCGCCACCACCAAGCCCGCTGCGGTCGCGATCATAATTTTTGAAATGCCGGCGCCGAGCGCTTGCGGGTTGCCGACGCCTTGCGATGTCATGGTGGAAAACACTTCCATCAACCCCACGACCGAACCCAGCAGTCCAAGCAGCGGCGCGATTGCCGCGATGGTGCCCAGTGTATTCAAAAAGCGCTCCATGTCATGAATTTCATGGCGCCCGGCGTCTTCGATGCTTTCTTTCATGACGGTGCGGCTGTTGTGGCGATTCACCAAACCCGCCGCAAGCACCCGGCCGAGCGGCGAGCCGTCGCGCAATGCGCGCAGACTATCGACCGTCAACTCGTTTTTTTTATGCCAGTTCCAGATCTGTGCCACTAAATGCTTGGGGATGATCTTCTTGGTTTGCAGCGCCCAGAAACGTTCGGCGATGATCGCCACGGAAGCAATCGAACACAAAATGATCGGCAGCATGAGAAAGCCGCCCGCTTGGATAATTTCAAACACAGTGTGATTCCCTTTGTTAGGTCGCAAGACTGCGACAATGTAACAAACTCAATCAGGCGCGGAAAGTCCGCTCTCGCATATCCGCTCGTTCACTCAATATCGGCGGCGCGGCGCGCGAATTGAGTTTGCGTTATCGTTGCACCGTGGCGATGTGCCAGTAACGTCGCGCAGCGGTGCGAAACAACACCGGCGCACTCACCCCATCCACGCCAATTTGAAAGCTGATCGCACCTGCGTTGGCGCTATCCAGCATGCGCGCATCGACATCGCGGTAGCGCTGCACCACCTTGGCCTTCGGGAAGCCAAAACGGTTGCGGTAGCCTACGGGAAACAAGGCGTAATGCGGCGCGATGCTGTTCACAAACTCGGCCGAGGATGACGTCATGCTGCCATGATGCGGCACAACTAAAATATCGGCGCGCAACTGCGCAGCGGCATTGGCGAGTAAAAACTTTTCGGACGGAATTTCAATATCGCCCGGCAATAACACACTGCCCCCGGCGTTACTCACGCGCAACACACACGAGACATCATTGTCTTTTTTGCGGCGCAGCCCGGATTCAACCGGCGGCGGATACAACACCGTGAAGTCGACGCCGTCCCACTGCCACGCGCGCGGAGTGCTACACGCCGTGGCGCCGGGCGCAAGTTCAAGCGGCACGCTGCTGGCGACTTCGGCAACCTTGGTTTGACGCAGCACCGAACGCGCGCCGCCGATGTGGTCGCTGTCGCTGTGGCTGAGCATTAATATGTCAACATCGCGCACACCTAAGTAACGCAGGTACGGCACGACCACGGCTTCGCCGGTATTGAAGTGCTCGGAAAATTTTGGCCCGGTGTCGTATACCAATACATGGTTGGCGGTGCGCACGACGGCGGAAAGCCCCTGCCCGACATCGAGCAACGTAAACCAGAATTCACCCGGCTGCGGTGCGGGTGGCGACACCAGAATCATCGGTGCCAACGCCACCGCGCCCAGCCACCGCGCGGGGACACCGCGCGGCAGTAGCAACCATAACGTGCCGATGCAGCCGACCATTACGGTCCAGGTTTGCGGCACATGCTGTGTCCACTGCGCCCAGGGTGTGTCGGCGGCGAGCTCAAGAAACCACCACACCGGCACCACCGACAGCTGTGCCCAGTCTAAAAAGAATTCACCGGCGGATTGCGACACCGGCAGCGTTAATGCGCCCGCCAGCGTCAGTGGCACGGTCACACTATTGAACCACGGGACAGCGACGAGATTAGTCAACGGCGCAACCATGCTGGTGCGCTGAAACAACACCAGCATCAGCGGCAACATGCCGATCGCCACCACCCACTGCACCCGCCCCCACTTCCACCACCAGTTCGGCTCGCCCCAACGCGCGTGCATCGCGAATAAAATCACCCCGACCGCGCCGAACGACAACCAGAAACCGGCTTGCAATACCGCAAGCGGATCCAGCAACAACACAGCGAGCAGCGAAAGCGCCAGGACGCGACTCGCTGGAATACGCCGTTGGGCGATGATCGCCGCCATCACCACACCGACCATCACCAGCGAGCGCTGCGTCGGCACCGAAAAACCGGCCAGCGCCGCATACACGGCCGCCGCGAGCAACGCTACGACCGCCGCCGCCTTGGGTGCGGGCCACCACAACGCGGCCTGGCTCGACCACGCCCACACGCGGCGCGTTAAAAAAAACATCACCCCGGCGATAAAGCCGATGTGCAATCCGGAAATCGAAATCATGTGCGTGGTGCCAGTGCGATTCAGCACGTCCCACTGCGCTTCGCTGAAGTCCTGTGTGACGCCGATTGCCAGCGCTGCGATAATGGCCTGATGCGGCTGCTCGAATAACGTCTGGGAAATTTTTTCAGACAAACCCTGACGCCACCGGTCTAACGGACGAGCAAACGGCGCGCTTTCCAGTAATTCATAACCAGGCGACGCAGCGGACTCGTCGCCGTCTGCTTCAGCATTTGTGCGCGCCACGCGCACATAGCCGGTGGCGCGCACCCCTTGCTGATACAACCAGCCTTCGTAGTCGAAACCGCCTGGATTCATGTAGCCGCTCGGACGTTTCAACCGCACCGTGAAACGCCAACGATCACCCACCCGTACCTCGGCACTGGAATTGCGCCACGACAGGCGCACCCGTCCGGGGATCGGCAAAACATTATCGTTAAGCCGCAAAGAATCGACATCGAACAAAAAACGCACATCGTGCTCGCTCTGCGAAGGCAAGCTGGCGATAGTGCCTTCAGCAATCAAATCAACGCCTTCATACTCCGGTGCCAGGCCGCCTTGCGCCAACAGTAACTGTGCACGCAACAAGGCCCAGAAAAATCCGCAGGTAAACCACAATGGCATCCGCACAGCGGGCCAGCTCCACGCCAGCACGCTCAGCGGAATTAACAGCGCGCACCAACCCCAATCCGGCAATTCTGCGAACTGTTGTAACGCGAAAATTCCGGCTAAAAAAGCCAGCGAGCCTGAGCGCATGGGGGAAGGATAAAGAGTCTTGCCTGCTGTGTCGCTAACGGTCTGTGCCGGCTATTCAATGCGATTCTTCATAGCCGCTTCCACGAGCGACCCCATCGCCGCAGCATCTTGACGCCCAGTAGATTTCAATCCGGCAACGACACTGGCTTGATTCTGAGGCGGCTGGTTTTGGCTCACCTTCCACTTGCCGGACAGCCGGGTAATCACCATTTCAAATCCGACGATGTGACCGAGCAGGTGTTCGATATAGTCGCGCGGCGCATCGGCCATCGACCACGCTTGCGGGAAGGAGGCTTCGTTATGCGCAGTCAGCGCTTCGAGTTGAGTTCGCAGCCAGGCGGCGTCATCGGCGATTCGTACCAGCCCGTAGGCATGCACGACGGCGAAGTTCCAGGTAGGAACCACCTTGCCGGTGACTTGTTTGGTCGCGTACCAAGACGGTGTTATGTAGGCATCCGGGCCGTGAAATATCGCCAACGCCTCGGTGTTTTTTGCAAAGTCGCTCAACACCGGATTGGCGCGCGCCACATGCCCTTGCAAGGTACCCAAGGGAGCGGGCGATCCCGACAGATGCAACGGAATGTGATTCGCATTCAAACCACTTGCGGACAGCGTGATCAACGTCGCCAACAGATGTGCGCGCATCAATTCGTGCATAACGTCAACTCGTGGCTCTTCAAACTGCTTGGGGATGTACATGTTCGCCTGCGAATAAGTCGAGCTCAGCTACGATTTAGATACCGTAAGACTTTCGGAAAAATGATACCCGGCCCGCGTCATTCCTTCACGCTCATAAAACCGGTGGGCACCGGTCCGCTGCATGCCTGAATCCAGATGCAGCTGAGAACAATTATTTTGCCCCGCATAGCCTTTGAGCCACGACAATAAATGCGCTCCATAACCCTTGGAACGCTGCGCAGGCAGGGTCACCAGATCGTCCACGTACAGGAACCGCCCCCACGCCAGATTTTCCGAAATCCTGAATCCAGCCACGGCCATGCAACCTTCTGCCGCGTGCACAAACGCCAAGCGGTAGCCGGATTTCTCATGATCCCGGACGCGCGCAAGAAACTGCTCTTCCGCAACATGCGGGCGCAGCTCGCGCATGACCCGGTAGCAATCCATAATGTCGGCGTCGGTGCTTGCAATACGAATGCTCATGTTTCCTCGGAATTTTGCGCACCGTGTGCGTTATAAATTAAGACGCCGATAAACAGCGCCAGCTTCTGCCGGTCCGCTGGAATGCGGTGTCAGGCACCCTTGAAACACCAGTGCCAAGGCTCGTACTGGTAGCCACGAGAGTTCCCTTGCGGAAAAGACAAATAAAATCCGTAGCTATTCGCATGGTTTACCAGCCAATGAAATGCCGGTGTTACTTCAAAAGCAACTTCCAGTAACGCACTGCCGGGTGTAGCAAGGTCCACGGCGCAGCCGCGTGTGATGCTCACTGTAACCGGGCGGCGCGCAAACTTTCAGGATGTCTTCAATGCTAGCTCCAGCATCGAGCTTGCTGCGAATGATGTCTTGTTGCCGCTCGATGCTGCGAAAGCCGGAGACCATAAACACCGCGATGTGCTCCGCGCCTGCCGCGCTCTTGAGCGTCCGCCACGCGCGCGCGGCGGCCGGAATCAACAAGTGTTGTCGCCCGTCGTCGCCGATCTCGGCCACCTCAAGACCCTCGGCCTCCCGATACTCACGCAGGCCACGGGCGGCGAGTGCGGCGCTGGAAATTCCCAGCGCTTCAAGAATTGAGATCGTAGCGGAATTCATGGGTTTGGCGATGTCCTCTCACATCTCGGCTCTAACGATCATGACGAATCTCTCGGCACCAATCGGCCTGGAAGCGCCACACGAATCCAGCGCTGCTGTCGGCCAGTGCATTTATTTCATCCAGCCGCTGCACGAAACCCGACATGTCGGGATCATCGAGATCCGCCTTCATACGTGCGATGTTCACTTGGGCAAGCTGGTAGTCCATATACCGCATTCGTGAGTTGGCTGAAGCCCGGGTGCAACGCTGAAAAAATCACCGGGGCAAAAATGAAAACAACCGGAGTTATACCCAGCACGCTAGAAATCACATAAATTCTCTACTATAAAATTCGATATTAGTGCATGAGCTGGAGGCTCCCATCGCATGATTCGAATCGAGTTCAGTGACGCCGACAAGAAGGCGTTGCATCGCGATGCGGTTCCATCATCCGCACGCGAGGGTCCAGAAAAAGATGGAGGTGCTGTGGCTGAAGAGTCACGGGCTGTCACACGCGGAGATTTGTCGGCTGGCGGGGGTAAACGGCAATACCTTGGTGAGTTACCTGCATCAGTATGAGTAAGAGGGCATTGAGGGATTGAAGCAGTTAAATTTCTGCGGCCAACCCAGCCGGTTGCGCCCGCACCAAGCCCGTATCGAAGCCCACCTGCGAGACCATCCACCCGCCACAATCAAAGAGGCCTGCGCCCAGATCGCTGACCTCCCCGGAATACGGCGTTCGCCGACGCAAGTGAGCTTCTTTCTGAAAGAACACGGCGGCATGAAGCGTCTCAAAACCGGGGTGTTGCCAGCCCAGGTCGATCCACTGAAGCAAGCGGAGTTTAAAAAACCCTCGAACCCAAGCTCGCCGAAGCGGAAAACGTGCGCTGTTCTTCGTTGATGCGGCTCATTTCGTCTTTGGTGCGTTTGCTTGTGTGGTGTGGTACTGGGCGCGGATGTGGATCAAAGCGCCCTGTGGGCGCGAGCGCTTCAATGTCTTGGGTGAACTCAACGCGGTGACGAAAGAAGTGATTACCCTGACCCACACCGGCTACATTAATTTGCACAGCGTCTGCGCCCTGCTCCAGAAACTCAGGACTCAGACCCGCCCGGACTTACCCATCAGCGTGGTGCTCGACAACGCGCGCTATCAACGCTGTGTCCTAGTGCAAAACGTTGCGACAGACCTTCAGATTGAGCTGTTGTTCCTGCCCACCTATTCACCCAATCTCAATACACTCTTTGCTCGCGCCTCACTTTCAGACATTTGAGAAGACGTAAATGTTGGCCGTGCTGGGTATAGTCACGTGGCGACGGGCGCAGCAGGAGCCACCTCGTGACGTAGAGTCATTGTGGCGCTTCCCATCCGCAGGACTGCCGAGGGCGATGCGGACAGAGTCCGACGTCGCATACCGTGCCCAGACTGAGTGCGCGAGGTGAACTCGGACGTTGACGCTGTAGAATTAATCAATTTTGAAATTCATAAATGAATGCCGAAGAAAATCGACTTCGTAGAATCGTTCAGGATCGACGATCTCAATATTGGGAGGGGTTTTGTGACGCGGTATTTTCACCCCTCAGCCAATTCCCAGTAGTTTTTCTACACCATCGTTACGTCGCGTATCTCGAAGGCAGGCACTCGCGGGCCGTTGAGAATCAATTCCGCCGACACGATATACCAACGCCACGTGGCGTTCGGTGCAGTACAACCTAGGCGGGAGCTGCTCTACAGTTCGGCTATGCGCAACGGAGTGTAGTGGTAGAGTAACGCTAGTCGGCGAGTGTGTTCGACTTGGGTTGTGGGTTGCCGATCCACAAAAATATTTCGCGCATGGAGGATTGATGCTACCACTGCTGAAAAAATTCGAACGCGCAGTCGTCGTGTTTCTGATCGCGATGCTTGCAATCGTGGTCGCGCTGACGGCGCTGGAGCTGGCGTGGATACTGATCAAGGACATCATGTCGGAGCCGGTACTCATCCTGGAAATCGACGAGTTGCTGGAAGTGTTCGGCTTCTTCTTGTTGGTGCTGATCGGCATCGAGTTGCTGGAGACGATCAGTAATTACCTTGAAAAAGGCCACATTGAGCTGAAAGTCATTTTCAGCGTCGCGCTGATTGCGATCGGACGCAAGATCATCATCCTCGATCCCAAGGACTACGACGGCCTGACCTTGGTCGGAATCGGGGTGATAATTCTGGCGTTGGTCATCGGTTACGGCATCGTCACCGACCGGCTGACGCACCGTACGCAATGAAGTCAAAACCCTACTCCGGTGGTTACCGCACGTATTGAGGCGGCCGCCTCCCCCGCTGACATAATCGGCGCAGCGTGCCCCCGGATCGCAACGCCCGGTCAGATCAAAGCGTTGTTGCGCAGGAGTCATGTGTGAATATTGTCTGGTTCGTGCTCGGATTAATCTTGCTCGTCACCGGCGCGCAGCTGCTGGTTCGCGGTGCTTCCAAGCTGGCGTTGTCGTTCGGCGTTTCGCCCCTGGTGGCCGGACTCACCATCGTCGCGTTTGGCACCAGCGCGCCGGAAATGGCGGTGTCGGTCCAATCCTCACTTATCGGCCAGGTCGACATCGCGCTGGGCAATGTCGTCGGCAGCAATATTTTCAACGTACTGTTCATCCTTGGCGTGTGCGCACTGATCGCGCCCTTGGTCGTGGCGCCGCAAATCATCCGCCAGGAAGTGCCGATCATGATCGGCGCATCGCTATTATTGCTTGCGCTTACCCTCGACGGCGGTGTGAGCCGAATGGACGGCGCACTGCTCTTTGCGCTGGTCATCGCCTATACCGTGTTCTTGATTCGCCAAAGCCGCCAAGAAACCCGGGCGACGCAAGACGAATACGCGCAAGAGGCCGGTAAAACCTTGGTGGCACAATGGGACCGGCACTGGTCGGTTCAGCTGCTGTTGATTGTTGGCGGACTGGTGCTGCTGGTGCTCGGCGCGCGCTGGCTGGTCGAAGCTGCCGTCGCTTTTGCGCGTGATTTCGGCGTCAGCGAAATGGTGATCGGGCTCACCGTCGTCGCGGCCGGCACCTCGTTGCCGGAAGTGGCGACCTCGGTGGTCGCGACTCTGCGCGGCGAACGCGACATCGCGATTGGCAACGTCATCGGCAGCAACACGCTTAACATTCTGGCGGTGCTGGGATTGTCGAGCCTGGTGGCACCGCAGCCGCTCGCAGTCGCGCCCGCGCTGCTGTCGTTCGATATGCTGGTGATGATCGCGGTTGCGCTGGCCTGTCTGCCGATTTTTTTCACCGGCCACCGCATCGCGCGCTGGGAAGGCGGCTTGTTTCTCGCCTACTACGCGGCGTATACCGGGTTCCTGATCCTGGCTTCGCAACAACACGACGCCTTGCCCGCCTATAGCGCGGTGCTGCTGGAATTCGTAGCACCCCTGACGGTGATTACACTGCTGGTCATTGTCTGGCGCGAGTGGCGCGATCGGCGCAACTAACCGAGCCACTTTCGTGCAACCCCAAGAACTCAACGCGACCACGACTGCCGCAGCACACACTACGATGCTACCGCTAGTATTGATTCCCGCAACCCTGTTCGCGCTGCTGTTGTACGTGCTGTTTACTGTTGCGCTGCCATGGACATTTTCCTCGCCGTGGATTCCTTCGTTGGGCATTGATTTCAGAGTTCAGGTCGATGGCCTGGCCGCGCAATTCCTGCTACTGATCACCGGCATCGGCACCCTGGTGTTTGTCTATGGCGCGGGCTACCTCAAGGGCGATCCCAAACGCATGCGTGTGTTTGTGCTGTTGCTGTTGTTCATGGCCGCCATGATCGGCGCGGTGATCAGCGACCATCTCATCGTGTTGTTTGTGTTTTGGGAGCTGACCAGCGTGCTGTCGTTTCTGCTGGTCGGCACGCACCATGAGGAGGAGTCCAATCGCAAGTCGGCACAGCAGGCGCTGTTGGTCACCGGTCTGGGAGGGTTGTTTCTGCTGGCGGGATTCATCCTGCTGAGTGAAATCGGCGGCACTTATTCCATCCAGCAACTCATCGCACGCACCGCAACTTTGCCCGACGATGCGCGCCTTCCTGCGGCGCTCGCGCTGATCTTTGTCGGCGCGTTTACCAAGTCGGCGCAGTTTCCGTTTCATTTCTGGCTGCCCAACGCGATGGCCGCGCCCACGCCGGTGAGCGCGTATCTTCACTCCGCAACACTGGTCAAGCTCGGCATCTATCTATTGGCGCGACTCGACGCCGCATTTAGCGATCTGCCTTTCTGGGAAGTTACGCTGGTGAGTGTCGGCACGCTGACGGCGGTGGGCGCCGCGATTCAAACCGTGCGCGAGCGTGACTTAAAACGGATTCTCGCCTGGTCCACCGTGGCCACCCTCGGCACGCTGACCATGCTGGTGGGTTTGCCTGGCAACGGCGCGGCACTCGCGGTCGCCACGCTATTTTTCGCCCATGCGCTGTACAAGGCACCGCTGTTTTTCGTTGCCGGTAATCTTGATCACGGTGCCGGTACACGCATTATCGATCAGCTCACTGGCATGCGTCGCTACATGCCGTGGACCGCCGCCGCCGCGCTACTCGCTGCATTTTCGATGGCCGGCTTGCCGTTGTCGTTCGGGTTTGTCGCCAAAGATGCGCTCACCATTGCCAAGGCCGAAGCGGACGTTTTCATGCTGGTCAGCTATGCCACCGTGTTCGTCAGCGGCGTGTCGGTTGCAGTCGCGGCGATTGCGGCAATTCACATATTCTGGGGGCGCGACACCATACCGCGCGAGGTGCATCCGCACGAGGCGCCGCTCAACATGTTGTTGCCACCGCTGGTGCTGGTGGCCTTGGCGCTGGTCTTCGGCTTGGCGCCAACGCTGGTCGATCCGTTGCTGGGCGCCGCTGCCCATGCGATCGCGCCTGGCTTCGACACTGCGGCGGTGGACGCCGCCTACGACGCCGGGCCGGTGATCACCGCCACACTGAGCGCCCTAGTGCTCGGTATTGGCATTTATCTGGGCTGGGATCGGCTGCATGCGTTGCTCGACCGCGTGCGCGTTTTCGACAACGTCGGCCCGGAGTCGTGGTACTGGCGCAAACTCAAATTCCTGCCGCGCCTCGCCGCCTGGCAAACGCGGCGGTTGCAGCACGGTCTGTTGCCGCGCTATCTGCTGGTGCTGGTGGGCAGCGTCACACTGGCGATGCTTGCGCTGCTGTGGATTGCGCAACCCGTCTGGATCTGGCCCGCGTGGCACACTTTGACTTGGCCGGTGGCGGCGGCTTGTGTGCTGATCGCCAGTGCAGCCATCGCGACGTTGTTCATGCGCGATCACTTGGTCTTGCTGTTGGTCAGCGGGTTGGTTGGCTACGGCAGCGCGATATTGTTTTTGTTTACCGGCGCGCCCGATCTCGCCTTCACACAGTTTGCCGTTGAGACTGTGTACGTGGTGGTTGCCGCCGCCGTGCTGGTGATGCTGCGCCGTGGCGGACCACTGCCCAACGCAGCGCAACCGGAAGCGCGACTGCGACCGTTTGCGCTGGCAGTAGCGCTGGCCTTCGGCGCGATGCTCACCGCATTGGTGTTGTACACCGCCGGTCTGCCGTTCGATGCCGCGCTGAGTGATTTCTTCGGCGCGCAAAGCCTGTCGGCCGCGCACGGGCGCAACGTCGTCAATGTAATCATCGTCGATTTTCGCGGCATCGATACCTTGGGGGAAATCAGCGTGCTGCTGTTTGCGTTGCTGGCGGCGCTGCCGTTATTGCGGCTGGCGCACGCTGCGCGCGGGAGGGTGACGTGAATTCCCGCGCACTGCTCGCGGAAGTATTGGTACGCAGGCTTTACATTGTGGTGCTGGTGGCCTCTGCGTGGGTGCTGCTGCGCGGCCACAATGCGCCCGGCGGTGGTTTCATCGGTGGCTTGTTAGCGGTCGCCGCCACCGCCGCCTACGCGCTCACGTTCGACGCCACGCGCGCACTGCAACGCCTACCGCTCGGCCCGCTGCGCTTGGCCGCGCTCGGCGTGCTGGTGTCCCTGATCAGCGGCTTACCTGCGCTGCTTCAAAACCTGCCGTTCTTGACACATCTGTGGTTCACGCTGCCACTTGGATTCACGGAGCTGCCGCTGTCGACGGTGATGCTGTTCGACTTGGGCGTGTATCTGTGTGTTTGGGGCGCGCTCGGCGGCTACTGTTTGGCATTGGTGCGCGCCATCGAGCCCGAGCCATGATCTGGGCCGTCGCACTCGCCCTGGGCATCGTTATCGCGGCGGGCACCTATCTGGCGCTATCGCGCGACGTGCTGCGTTGCCTGATCGGACTCGCGCTGATGGGCAGCGGCGTCAATCTGCTGCTGTTTGCCGCCGGACGACTCGTCACGCATGTGCCACCCATTATTCTCGACGGGGAAACGCTACTGGGTGCTGCGGCGAATCCGCTTCCGCAAGCGCTGGTGCTGACCGCCATCGTGATTGGCTTCGCGTTGTTGTGTTTCTCGCTGGTGCTGGCGGTGCGGTTGATGTTGACCACCGGCACTCACGACACGTCGCAATTACGCACAGCGGAGCCCGCGCCGACCGACGACCATAAACCCGCGCTGGAGGATGTACGCTGATGCTGGCACTGACACCCTTGCTGGTGCCGCTGATCACCGCGTTGTTGTGCACGCTGACCCAATCCGCGCCGCGTCTGCAACACGGCGTCAGCCTGCTGGGGGCGCTGGCGTTGCTGGTCTGCACCACACTGTTGCTACTCCAGGTGGCTCAGGGCGGCAGTGTTACCATGGTCGCCGGCAACTGGCCGCTACCGTTCGGCATTGAGTTCGTCGGGGACCGCCTCAGTGCCGCGCTCGCGCTGATCGCCGCCGTGATGGTGACCATCGCGGTGCTGTGGCAATGGAGTGACGCCGATGCCGCTCCCGCATCGCCGGCATTGCATCCGCTGCTGCACGGCCTGGTCGCGGGTGTGGGCGGGGCGTTCGTCACCGCCGACCTGTTTAATTTGTATGTCTGGTTCGAGCTCGCGCTGATCTGTGCGCTGGGATTACTCGCGCACGGCGGCAGCGCGCGCCAGCTCGACGCGACGCTGAAATATTTCGTGCTCAACGTGTTCGGCACACTGCTATTGCTCACGGCAGTAGCCTTGCTATATGCCGTGACCTGGCACCTCAACTTCGCGGCGCTGGCCCAGGCGACGGCGCAGATGGAGGTGTCGGTCAAACTGCCATTGCTCGGCTTGCTGCTGCTGGCGTTTCTGGTCAAGGCGGCGGCGTTTCCGTTTTTTGCCTGGTTACCGGCGTCGTACCACACCCTGCCGGCACCGATGTTGGCGCTGTTTTCCGCGCTGCTGACCAAAGTGGGCATCTATGCGGTGATTCGCACGCTGAGTGATGTATTCGCACCGGTGCCGGAACTGCTGTTCGCCGGGCTGGGCTGGATTGCTGTGTTAC
>JACQEQ010000327.1 GCA_016200445.1 Gammaproteobacteria bacterium
TTTTTCATCGCTTCGGTGAAGCCGAAGCCGTCCATCAACACGCCGATGGAGCCGACGATGCTGGCTTTGTCGGCGTAAATTTCATCCGCCGCCACGGCAACGTAGTAGCCACCGGAAGCACAGATGTCGGTGATGACGGCGTAGAGAGGAATATTCGGATGCTTTTCGCGCAGGCGGTTAATCTCATCGTTCATATAACCCGCTTGCACTGGGCTGCCGCCGGGGCTATTGATGCGCACGATTACCGCAGCGGTGTTGCGGTCTTCGAATGCGTCGCGCAAGCCTTGAATGATGTTATCCGCGCCTGCGGGCGCGCCGTCTTCGATGACGCCTTGCAACTCCACCAACGCAGTATGTTTGCCGATGGTTTTAGAACCGCCAAAATCGATTGGTAACGCAAACAGCAACAGCAGCAGATAGACGAGCATCGCCGACTTGAACACGATGCTCCAGCGTCGCGCCTTGCGTTGTTCGACCAGCGCATCGGTCGCCAAGCGGGTAATAAGATCCCGCTCCCAGCCGTCTTTCTTTGCCTCAGTCGCGGCAGCTGCCGGTGCTATTGCTGGTTCTGGCGGCGGCGGTGCCGACCACCCCGTACCTTCACCGCTTTGATTTGTCATGCCTGGACCCGTCCACGGATCTTGCGGCGCTGGTGGTTGTTCAGGCGGTGTTTTTTCGTCAGACATGGCAGCTTCCTAGGATGGCTATTGTTAATGTTACTAGAAACCCAGCGGGTACTCCGCCGGTTATTTCAAACCTGTTCCAACCATGCAATCAACTCGCGGATCTCGCTGATGCAGTGCAATGGCGCATGCCGCGCAAGCCGGGTGCGGTCATGCACGCCATAGTCGACGGCCAGAGCGGGCGTTCCGGCATTGTTAGCCATTTCCATATCGTATTCAGTATCGCCAATCATCAAGGTGGCCTCTGGGGGCACGGCCAGCTCGTGCATAATTTCCAGCAGCATGTGCGGATGCGGCTTGGATGTCGTTTCGTCAGCGCAGCGCGTGCTGTGGAATAGCGACGCCAAGCCGGTCTCGTCCAACACTTTGTTCAAGCCCTGACGCCCCTTACCGGTGGCCACTGCGAGCAAATAGCCCTCCCGCTGCAACTCTCGCAGGGTATCGGCGGCGCCGGGAAAGAGTTCAGACGGCGTGGGATCGGCAACCATAAAATGGTGGCGATAGCGTTCGACGAAGCGTTGGTAACCTGCTGTCTCGATCTGGGGATAAAGCTTCTGCGCCGCTTCGCGCAAGCCCAGCCCAATGACATCGCGCAACGCCGGTGTGGTGCGCGGCTCCCAGCCTAAATCGGTGATGGCGGCACGCAGCGACGCCACGATACGCGCGACCGAATCCATCACAGTGCCGTCCCAATCGAACACCAGCAACTCAAAGCGCCGGGTCACGACACCGCCTCCATGCCATCCACCACCTGCTGCAATTCCGGCGGCAACGGCGCGCGTAAATTCAACATGCGCCCGCTGCCGGGGAGTTGAAGGCGCAGCGATTGCGCATGCAAAAATAGGCGTTTCAAACCACGTTTTTTCATGTATTTATTGAAGTCTGCATCGCCATATTTCGGGTCTCCGGCCAACGGATGACCGACATGCTGAGCATGCACGCGCACCTGATGCGTACGCCCCGTCAACAGTCGCGCTTCCATCAAACTTGCGCCTTTGTACAGGGTACGCAAACTGAATTCCGTGATCGAATCCTTGCCTTCCTCGCCACCCGCCACCATGCGCTCACCCGATTGCAGAAGGTTTTTTTGCAAGGCCACATCCACACGCCGCAACTTGACCGGCCATTGCCCTTTGACCAAAGCCAGATAGCGTTTCTCGATGGCGCCGCTGCGCAACATGTCGTGTAAGGCTAATAACGTGCTGCGATTTTTCGCCAGTAGTAAACATCCCGACGTTTCGCGATCAATACGATGCACCAGCTCTAAGTCCGGCAGGTCGGGGCGCGCTGCGCGCAGGGCTTCGATAATTCCGTACGGCACACCACTGCCGCCGTGCACCGCCCAACCCGAAGGCTTATCGAGCACCAGCAGATGGGAATTTGCTGCGGCGCATCGGGTTCAGCCAGACGCAGCGGTGGAATGCGCAACACGTCGCCCGCCTGCAAACGATACGGCGGCTTGACCCGTCCCTTGTTCACCCGCACCTCACCACTGCGTAAAATGCGGTAAATGTGGCTCTTCGGCACACCCTTCAGCGCGGTGAACAAAAAATTGTCGATGCGCTGACCCGCTTCGCCTTCGCGCACCTCGCGCAGCTGTACGCCCGAAGTGCCGCTGTCGGTTGCGCGCACCAGCGCCGGACTATCGGAGTCCGCTTCCTTGCCAGTTCGTTTGTTCATGTTAGAATCAATAGGTTACTTTTTATTGCGGTGGTGTTTCTTACTCTGCACTTGTTAAGCCTTGATTCGGACCGGGACAAATAGCAAAAAAACGCCGCGATGTTGGCGTGCTTACAGTCCGGATCCTGAGCGAAGCTGTTAACCAAGTGCAACAAGAAACAGTTCGGCGGGTCATTGTGAACGAGCCGGTATCTTAAGCGAACGATGCGCAAATTGCATGTGCGCTCAGGACGCAAGATGCGCCTCAAGCGACAACCCGGCACGAGCAACCAAACAGGGTGCGGGCAAACCAGCGTTTTGCCGGCATCAAACTTTAACGAATATAATTTTTTATAAGCGTGTGCTCCCGCGAACTGCCTGTGGACACGGTTGAGTGTGTTGCGGGTTACGAACCAATGCCGCAGTGCGGATTGAAGTTCCCCAGCATGACACTCCCGTACCCGGCACGACGCGCGGTCGAGCACGCTGACAGAGACAATAAAATGAAGAGAATGCTGATCAACGCGACTCAGCCGGAAGAGTTGCGTGTTGCACTGGTGGATGGCCAGAAACTTTACGACCTCGATATCGAAACCGCCGGACGCGAACAGAAAAAATCCAATATTTACAAAAGCCGCATCACGCGGGTTGAACCCAGCCTGGAAGCTGCCTTCGTCGACTACGGCGCTGAGCGTCACGGTTTCTTGCCGCTCAAAGAAATTTCACCGACCTATTTCAACCCCAACGTCGACATCAGCGGCGGGCGCGTCAACATCCGCGAAGTACTTAAAGAAGGCCAGGAACTCCTGGTGCAGATCGACAAAGAGGAGCGCGGCAACAAAGGCGCGGCGCTGACCACTTTTATCAGCCTCGCCGGTCGCTATCTGGTGTTAATGCCGAACAACCCTGGCGCGGGCGGTGTATCACGCAAGATTTCCGGCGACGAGCGCAGCGATGCGCGCGAAGCCCTGAGCGGCCTGACGCTGCCGGAAGATATGGGCGTGATTATCCGCACCGCCGGTATGGGCAAGGGTACCGAGGAGTTGCAGTGGGACTTCGACTACTTGATGCACCTGTGGACCGCGATCGACACCGCCAACAAAGAGCGCGCCGCGCCGTGTCTGATCTACCAGGAAAGCAACATCATCATCCGCGCGATCCGCGATTACCTGCGCAAGGACATCGCTGAAATCCTGATCGACTCGCCGGAAGTTTACGAACACGCCTGCAGCTTCATGCGCATGGTCATGCCGCAGAATCTGCACAAGCTCAAACAGTATCAAGACACCGTGCCGCTGTTCTCGCGCTACCAGATCGAGAGCCAAATCGAGTCTGCATTCGGGCGCGACGTACGCCTACCCTCGGGCGGCGCCATTGTCATCGACCGCACCGAAGCCTTGACCAGCGTCGACGTGAACTCGGCGCAAGCGACGCGCGGCGGCGACATCGAAGAAACTGCGCTGAATACCAACCTCGAAGCCGCTGACGAAATCGCGCGCCAGTTGCGTTTGCGCGATCTGGGCGGCTTGCTGGTGGTGGACTTCATTGACATGACCTCGCCGCGCAATCAGCGTGAAGTCGAGAACCGCTTCCGCGATGCCCTCGCGGTGGATCGTGCGCGGGTACAGATCGGACGCATTTCGCGCTTCGGACTCTTAGAGTTGTCACGCCAACGTTTACGCCCTAGCTTGGCCGAAGCCAGCCAGATTGTGTGTCCGCGCTGCAAGGGCCAAGGCACGGTGCGTACGGCGGAATCCATGGCGCTGTCGATCCTGCGCATCATCGAAGAAGAAACGATGAAAGACGGCACCGGTAAGATCATCGCGCAACTGCCGGTCGACGTCGCAACTTTCCTGTTGAATGAAAAACGCGCCATCCTCAACGCCATTGAGAAACGCCAGAAAGTTGCCGTGATCTTGATTCCTAACGCGTCGTACCACTCGCCGAATTACGACATCCAGCGCGTGCGCGCCAGCGAGGCGGAAAACATCACTGGATCGAGCTACCGGCTCGCAACCAAGATCGAAGAACCGTTACAGCAGATCGTCGACAAGCCCAAACTCACCCGCGAAGAACCGGCGGTCAAAGGCGTCGTGCCGAGCATTCCGGCACCGCCCTCTCCAGCAGCGTCCGCCCCAGTTGAAACCAAAGCAGAATCGAGTGGTTTGATCAAGCGTCTGTGGGCCACGCTAACGGGCTCGGGCAGTAAGGCACCGGAACAACCTGCGGCAAGCAGCGAAACAAAACCCGCCGCGCCGCGCGAGCCGCGTCCGCAGCATAACCGCAACAATCCGCGCGGTGGTGGACGCAATGGACGGCCACAAGAACGTCGTCCCGATGGCCAACGTGGTCGTCACGGCCAAGGCCGTCCTGGCGGCGAACGCCGTCCCGAACGTACGCCGAATCCAACCAACCCCGCACCAGCGAGCATCAATACCGCAGCGGTAGAATCCGTGGCAGCGCCGCGCTCTGAACCGCGCCCGGAATATGTCGAACCTACACAAGAAATGCCCATAACTCCGGTTACGGCACCCGCTGAATTAATGCCGGTCACCGCAGAAGTTACTGATAACAATCAGCGGCCACCACGCCGCGAAGGTGAACGTCCCCAGGGGTCACGTCGTGGCCGTCGCGGCGGGCGGCGTCGCGGCCGTGAGCAAGGCGAAAATCGCAACCGTGGCGCACAACCGGCAGGTGACGGGTCGAATGGAAGCGCACAAGTCGAGACGTCTGGCGGAGAATCGCACGCAAGCAGTCCGGCGCCGACGCCTGCTGCTCCCGAATTTCACGCTACGCCAGCACCGGTGCACACTGCAACACCAAGCATCAGCGCAGCGGAATCGCGCCCCGTCGAGAGCGGCAGCCCTAAAGAATAATAGGCCCGCTAGTTATGATAAAAAGGACGGCATGTGCCGTCCTTTTTTGTTTCACGGGGTTGAAATACTACCTGCTTAAATGCGTGTTACGGATGTGCTCGACCAGCCCTTCCGACGCTGCCTCTACCATGTCCAGCACACGTTCGAAACCCAGCTCGCCGCCATAATACGGGTCCGGCACGTCGAGCTCGTTCAGATGGGGCGCGAACTCCAGAAACATTTTCAGTTTGTAGCGTGCTTCCGGCGGGCAGGCCGCGCTGAGGTTGGTGTAGTTATCCGAGTCCATGGCCAGCACGTAGTCGAATTCGTAAAAATCGTCTTCCGAAAACCGCCGTGCGCGCAAATTGCTGATATCGATACCGCGCCGCAGTGCGGTTTGCTGCGAGCGTGGATCGGGTGGATTGCCGACGTGGTAAGCGTGGGTACCGGCCGAGTCGACCTGCACGTGATCTGTCAAGCCCTGCTGCTCAATCAGCTGCGCGAAGACACCTTCCGCCGTAGGTGAGCGGCAAATGTTGCCCATGCATACAAACAGTACTTTGACCTTAGCCATGAGTTAGCCCATCTCGTAACAAACGTTCAGCCAGTTCCAAATCCTCGGGAGTATCGACACCGGGCGGTGGCACCTGTTCGGCAACGGCCACGTGTATACGTTGGCCGTTCCACAATGCGCGCAATTGTTCCAACGCCTCGGCTTGTTCCAACGGCGCCGACGGCCACGTAACGAATTGTGCAAGAAAACCGGCACGATACGCATATAAACCCAAGTGTCGATAATACGCGGTGCCAGGTGGCAACTGATTAGGCCGCGCCGCGAACGCATCGCGCTGCCACGGGATCGGCGCGCGGCTGAAATACAAGGCATAGCCTGCCTGATCCATCACCACTTTGACGGCATGCGGATTGAATAATTCCGCAGCATCGTGAATGGCTACGCATAACGTCGCCATTTGCGCATCGGCATGCGCATGCAAATTTTCCGCAACATGTGTCAACAACTGCGGCAGCATCAGCGGTTCATCGCCTTGCAAATTCACCACGATTTCATCGGCTGCAAGCCGCAATTGCCGTGCTGCATCGGCAAGCCGATCGGTACCGGATGGATGTTGCGCCGCTGTCATACACACCTGCGCGCCAAATTTTTCGCAGGCGCTGTGAATGCGCTCGTCGTCCGTGGCAATCACCACACGGCGCGCACCGCTTTCCAAAGCGCGTTCGTGCACGTGTTGTATCAGCGGCTTGCCCGCTAATAGCAGTAGCGGTTTGCCCGGCAGCCGCGACGAGCCATAACGCGCCGGTATCAGCACGGTAAAGGGTACGGTCATTTCACTTCATCTTCCGCTGCCAGTGTGCGCGCTTCCTGTTCCAGCATCACTGGAATATCGTCGCGGATGGGATACGCGAGGCGATCAGCTTTACAGATTAATTCTTGCTGGTCCTTCAAAAATACCAGCGGGCCTTTACACAAAGGGCACACTAGAATATCCAGTAATTTTCTATCCATTCCCGCTTACCTTTTTCAATTTTTCTATCACTAGTGTAGCCAAACGCTCATCGACGCGCGCATGCGCCGAAACCGCCCAATAATGTGTGGTCGCAAACCTACGGCATTTTACCGCGTCTTTCTCGGTCATCAGTACCGGGCGTTCATCGTCAAATTTCAGATCGCGAGCAGTGTACGCGTAGTGATCCGGGAATGGATGCTCGATCAATTGCAACCCGGCCGCACGTAACTGCCGAAAAAAGCGCTCTGGATGACCGATGCCTGCAACCGCATGTACTGCGTCGCCGCGAAACGCAACCAGCTCGCACATCTTGCTCGTTGCGTGCAGATTGTAAACATTGCCTAACTCCAATTGCATCGCAAACTCAACGGCGCCTGCTGCACCATGCATGACGACGAAATCAACCGTGCTTAACCGTGCAATCGATTCGCGCAATGGCCCGGCAGGCAGGCGCCAGCCATTGCCGAATTGGCGCGCACCGTCGACTACCGCGATTTCGACATCGCGCGCCAGTGCGTAATGTTGCAAACCGTCGTCGCAGATCAGCACATCGCAGGCGGCGCGCGTCAACAGCATTTGCGCCGCCGCGACCCGCTGCGGCGCAACTGCGACCGGACAAGCAGCACG
>JACQEQ010000328.1 GCA_016200445.1 Gammaproteobacteria bacterium
GCCAGGTAGAAAACCATGATCCTCGGCTAAGGGCGGTGTACTACGCGTCGCGATAATTTTATTGTAAAGCTTGTTTTCTACAGTAAGTTCGATCGCGGCCGCCAGAGCCAGGATAGTCTTTCCTGAGCCTGCCGCGCCGGTGAGGGTAACAAGGTGAACTTCGGGATCGAGAAGCAAATGCAGTGCGATTCCCTGGTAAATGTTGCGAGGTTTTAAGCCCCAGGCAGCTTGATGTAACAGCTTGTCTTGTGGCAAGTCGCGCAGAATAACGTGCTCGGTCGTGACTTCAGTGACACGCCCGACGAAGCCTTTCTGATCGACTACAAATTGGTTTGGATAGATATCGTAATTCAACGCTTCGTGAGGCACGGTATGGTACGCAGAGCCATGTTTGTAAACGGTCTTGACATTTGAGACCTGATCCCAGAACGATCCTGGAATCTCAACATATCCCTTGGTTAACTGTCGAATGTCGGATACCAGTTGGTCGGTTTGATAATCTTGCGATTCTATACCGCAGCCGCGCGCCTTAAGCCGCATGTTGATATCTTTGGTGACGAGAATAATTTTCGTATCTTTGTTTTCGGTTTGCAGTACGCGTATCCGGTTGATGATGCGGTTGTCGTTATCGTCATCCGGCAGATAGTGCTCTTTAGAACGATCCAGCTGCGTGAGCATGATGGATAAGGAGCCATGTACTTCACCGCTGTCTGTATGGCGGATTGGGATCCCTTTTTCGATCGCTTGCGGTGGGGCATCGCCTAGCAGTTTGTCTATCATTCGGATCGCAGAGCGACAATCTGCTGCGATGGATTGTTTGGTGTCTTTAAGTTTGTCAAGTTCTTCGAGCACGGTCATCGGTATGATGACTTGATGCTCTTGGAAATTTTGCAACGAGTTAGGATCGTGGATGAGGACATTGGTATCGAGTACGTAAGCGGTTTTGCGGAACGACCGATCATGGTCCATATTCATCACATACCTCGCGATTGGGATGACTTGCATGACACCGCATGCGGTGCACATAAAATTTTAATTCGTCCTATCTCATATATCGCCCATATTTCAACGATTTCAAGTTTAAATTTACTTCAGTCCTCAGACTGCACTAAAAAGTGCAGGCAACAGCGGCGAGGCAACCCAAAATTTATGATGTCGCATGCACAGGATGCTCCCTATAATGACGCGGTTCATTCACTGGCGTGGTATCGAGATTGACGCAGCTGAATTCAAATAAACACCGCAATATTCCCTTTGTAAGTCACGTCAACCGTGGCCTGCGCGAAGCCGCGCTCATCGCCTGCAGCGTGCTGGCATTGTATTTATTTCTGGCGCTGGTCAGTTATAGCCCGTCAGATCCCGCATGGTCGCACAGTCAAACCGTGGCGAGTATGTATAACCTTGGCGGAGTTGCAGGCGCCTGGTTTTCGGATATTTTCTTTTACCTGTTTGGTTATCTGGCCTACCTATTTCCGATCATGGTCGCATTCAGTGGCTGGCTGATCTTGCGTGGCCGTCGATCCGAAACACCAACCCCAGCCGCGCATATCGTGACGCGTGCAATTGGGTTCGTGCTCACCATGCTGGGCGGTGCTGGGCTTGCGGCATTGCATTTCGCAGGTTCAGGCTTACCGGCGGACAGCGGCGGAATTTTAGGTAGCGGAGTGGGCCAAGCTCTGGCTGCCGGGCTTAGTTTTCTGGGCGCCACTTTGCTACTTCTTACCTTGTTTCTGACCGGTATCACTTTATTTACCCATTTCTCCTGGCTTTGGACGATGGATGCGTTGGGGCGCCTGACATTGACATTTGTCGAGTGGTGCAAAGCGGCCATGATCGGCATGCGCGAGGCGTGGATCGGACGTCGCGCACGGGTTGAGCGCAAAGAAGTGGTGAAAGAAGACATCAAGAAAAATAAAAAACGCCTGCCGCCGAAAATCGAACCGGTGGCGAAAAAAGTTGAGACCAGCGACCGCGCTGAGCGCGAAAAACAAATTCCGCTGTTTGCGACGCCGACGAACGCTGCCTTACCGCCCTTGTCCTTGCTCGATCCGGCCGAGCCCTCCAGGAATGTGATTTCCAAAGCATCGTTGGAAGCGGTGTCGCGACAGGTGGAACTCAAACTGGCAGACTTTGGCGTGGAAGGGGAAGTCGTCGAAGTGCATCCCGGACCGGTAATTACCCGTTACGAAATGCAACCCGCTGCCGGCGTCAAGGCCAGCCAGTTCAGCACCTTATCTAAAGACCTGGCACGCTCGTTGTTGGTAAAAAGCGTGCGCGTGGTCGAAGTCATTCCCGGCAAGTCCACCGTCGGGCTAGAAATTCCCAACGAACATCGCGAAATCGTCCGCTTGAGCGAAGTGTTGAATTCGGCCGCCTACGACGAATGCAAATCGCCGTTGACGCTGGCTTTGGGTAAAGACATCGGCGGCAATTCGGTGGCCGCCGATTTAGCGCGCATGCCACACTTGCTGGTGGCCGGCACCACTGGTTCAGGCAAGTCGGTGGCGATCAATGCGATGATCTTGAGCCTGTTGTACAAGGCCACACCGCACGATGTGCGCATGATCATGATCGACCCTAAAATGCTGGAATTATCGGTGTACGAAGGTATTCCGCACTTACTCGCGCCGGTCGTCACCGACATGAAAGAAGCCGCGAATGCACTGCGCTGGTCGTGCGTCGAGATGGATCGCCGTTACCGGTTGATGGCGTCGCAAGGCGTGCGCAACATCATTGGCTACAATCGCAAAATTCAAGACGCGATTGATGCAGGTACGCCGATTTTCGATCCGACCTATAAACCGACCGATCCCACGATTCCCAAGCGCGAGTTGACGCATCTGCCGTACATCGTGGTGATCGTCGATGAACTCGCCGACATGATGATGGTCGTCGGTAAAAAGGTCGAAGAATTGATTACCCGCTTAGCGCAAAAAGCGCGCGCGGCCGGTATTCATTTAATTTTGGCTACACAGCGGCCGTCGGTGGATGTCATCACCGGTTTGATCAAGGCGAATATTCCCACCCGCATCGCGTTTCAGGTTTCGTCAAAAATCGATTCGCGTACCATCCTCGATCAGATGGGTGCCGAAGCACTGCTCGGTCACGGCGACATGTTGTATATGCCGCCCGGTACCGGTTTGCCGGTGCGCGTGCATGGCGCGTTCGTCGCCGATCATGAAGTGCACCGCGTGGTTGAGCAGCTCAAGCAAAATTCCACGCCCAATTACAACGACGAAATCTTGCAAGGCTCGGCAGAAGGTGACGCCGTATTGCCCGGAGAAAAACCGGCCGAAGGCGAAGCCGACGCGCTCTACGACGAGGCTGTGGCGTTTGTTACCCAATCGCGACGCGCATCGATCTCATCGGTGCAACGCCGCTTCAAGGTCGGTTACAACCGTGCCGCACGCTTGGTCGAAGAAATGGAGCGTGCCGGCGTAGTCAGCAGCGTCGAGTCCAGCGGCGGGCGCGAAGTGCTGGCGCCACCGCCGCCGGAAGATTAACGTGCCGCGACACCCTCATCATTTGGGCCATGACATGACAATTAGAACAGGGCATACCTTCCACCTGCTAACGGGAAGGATAGGATGGAGATGGGTAAATCACAGCCTTCTCGCTTCAGTATTGACATTATTGTTTACGAGCAATGCGCTGGCCGTCACACCCACCGAGCGCCTCACGGATTTTTTTAAAAACGTGCAATCGCTGCGTGCCGATTTTCAACAAATCGTCACTGACCCGCGTGGTAAAACCATCCAAGATGCGCACGGTACGTTCCTGATGCAGCGCCCGAATAAATTTCGCTGGAATTATCAGAAGCCGTATGAACAAACCATCGTCGCCGATGGTGTCAAGCTGTGGGTCTATGACAAAGATCTGGAACAAGTGACGGTAAAAAAACTGGACGAAGCGCTCGGCAATACGCCGGCCTTGTTGTTGTCGGGCGCGCACCCGTTGGCAGAAAGTTTTCACATCGCTGAACTGACTGATCGAAAAGACGGCTTGCAGTGGGCGGCGCTCACACCGAAGAGCGAGGAGGCGAATTTTAAACAAGTGCGGCTCGCCTTCGGAAAACAAAGCCTCGAAGTGATGGAGTTGGTGGACAGCTTCGAACAAACTACGCAACTGCGTTTTAGCAACGTGCAAAGCAATGTGAAACTGATCGCCAACGAATTTCAATTCACACCCCCCAAAGGTGTGGATGTCGTGGGTGATGGGAAATAGTTCGTTAATATCAACATGCGAGCCGCACTGAAATTCGCCCATTGGATCGACGCATTGAACGAGCGTGCCGGCCGCAGTGTTTACTGGCTGGTGCTGGTCACCGTGGTACTCAGCGCGGGCAATGCAATTTCGCGCAAAGGCTTTAATCTCAGCTCCAATGCTTTGCTGGAAATTCAGTGGTACTTATTTGCGGCGGTGTTTCTACTGAGTGCGGGTTATACGCTCAAGCGTAACGAGCATGTGCGCGTCGACGTCATCAGCGGGCGCTTGAGCAAACGCGCGCACGCGTGGATTGATATCTTTGGCGGGCTGTTGTTTCTGTTGCCGGCGAGCGCCGTGGTGCTTTATTACAGTTGGCCGTATTTTGTGAATTCGTTTGTTTCGCAAGAATGGTCGAGTAACCCGCAGGGTTTGATCATCTGGCCCGCCAAAGCGTTGATTCCGGCGGGCTTCGCATTGTTATTCTTGCAGGGCGTTGCCGAAACCATTAAGCGCATCGGTTTTCTGCTGGGTGTTGAAGTGCTCAACGCGCCACCGCCTGCACCGGCGGGCACAAGCCAAGCTCCACACGCCGCCGATATCAAGATCACAAAAATAAGAAACCGTAAATGCCGCTCGATTTAATGCCGCCGCTGATGTTCGCGGCCTTGACAATTCTTTTGCTGTTTGGTTATCCGGTGGCGTTCGCGTTGGCCGCCAACGGTTTGTTGTTCGGCGTGATCGGTATTCAGATGGGTTTGCTGACCGCCGATCTGCTCAATGCGCTGCCGCAGCGCATTTTCGGCATCATGCAAAATGAAACCCTGCTGGCGATTCCGTTCTTTACCTTTATGGGATTGATTATGGAACGCAGCGGTATGGCCGAGGAGTTGCTTGACATTATTGGCCAGCTGTTCGGACCGTTGCGCGGCGGCTTGGCCTACGCGGTGATTTTTGTCGGCGCATTATTGGCGGCCACCACCGGTGTGGTAGCGGCGTCGGTGATCTCAATGGGTTTGATCTCGCTGCCCATCATGCTGCGCTACGGCTACGACCGCCGCATCGCCACCGGCGTGATCGCCGCCAGTGGCACGCTCGCGCAAATTATTCCGCCGAGTTTGGTACTGATCGTATTAGCCGATCAACTCGGCCGCTCGGTCGGCGACATGTACACCGGCGCGTTGGTGCCAGGCTTGATATTAACCAGCCTTTACGTCGCCTACGTGATGGGGGTGTCGATTGTTTACCCGCAGGCGTTACCGGCGTTGCCCTTGGAAGCGCGTACTTTGCGTGGTGCGGCCTTGGCGCGTAAAGCCTTGGTTTCGTTAATACCGCCGCTGGTGCTTATTTTCCTGGTCCTGGGCACCATCTTCCTGGGCATCGCCACGCCGACCGAAGGCGGCGCAATGGGTGCGGTCGGAGCACTAGTACTGGCGCTCATTAATAAACAACTTAGCCTCTCCGTGCTGAAGCAGGCGATGGACGCTACCGCCAAGTTGTCATCGTTTGTGTTGTTCATCCTGATCGGCTCGACCATTTTCAGTCTGGTGTTCCGCAGCGTGAACGGCGATCTGTGGGTGGAGCATTTGCTCACCAGTTTGCCTGGGGGGCAGCTCGGTTTTCTGATTGTTGTGAATCTGGTGATGTTCGTGCTGGCGTTCTTTCTGGATTTCTTCGAGTTGGCATTTATCCTGGTGCCGCTGTTGGCGCCCGTGGCAGACAAATTAGGCATCGATCTGATCTGGTTCGGTGTGCTGCTTGCGGTGAACATGCAAACCAGCTTCATGCATCCGCCGTTCGGCTTCGCGTTGTTCTATCTACGCAGCGTCGCGCCCAAAGAAGACTACAGCGACAAAATTACCGGCAAACTCATCGGCAAAATCACCACCAACCACATCTATTGGGGCGCACTGCCATTCATCGCAATCCAGTTGATCATGGTGGCGATCATTATCGTGTTTCCCGGCGTGGTCAGCATCGAGAAGCATAAAAAATTCGAAGACGCGCCGCTGCAGATCGAAGTGCCTGCACCGGATGAAGTGTCAAGCTCCGCTCCAAAATTTAACCTGGATAGCGAGCCAGGCAAATAACAGATGCGATTCCTTATAATGCGGTAGGTAAATCAAAAGCCCCGGGCTGCCGATAATATGAGCACGGCTCCTTTTCCCGGCACGATCATGGCTACCGATGAGTTGCGCCTAAGTTTTCCGGCGCATGAGATTCCTGATGTGCAGTCGCTCAATCCGGCTCCGCGCCATCTGGCGGCGTGGCTGGCTTCGTTTCGCGTGGGCGATTTCGACGATGCCGCCGAACGTCTGCTTAATGTGCTGCATAATTACAACCGTTGCCCGATGAAACCGGTCGCGCGTTATCAATTTCTCGAGCAACTGCAACCTGTGATTTACCAGTATGCAGATGCATTGAGCGACCGCCTCAGCGGCAACACTTTTCCGTTGGCGGAAAAACCACGTGCGAAGTATCAGTTAATCGCTGCGCTGATCCGGGAAGGAGGCTATGGCTATAAACAGGTGATTCATGATTTCACCCGAGATGCGAATAAAATCCCGCAACCCGCTGCGATCCTGGCGCAGGCAGTTTTTCAGGCAGCGGAATTCCTGAGCAAATATTTGCTTGCCGCGTATTCAGCCTATGTGCCGGAGCCAGAAGGGGTCTGGGGTGAGCTTCATCGGCTTTACGATTTTTCCGAACGCAATGACCTGTTAGGTCATCAAACCGGAAAGACCGCCGCTACCCCGGGCGACGGTGATTCACGCACGATTAAACATCTCTACAAACGTATCGTGCTGTTGTATCTCGCAAATCCTTACCATTTGATGTGCGGTGAAGCCGCTACGATCTA
>JACQEQ010000344.1 GCA_016200445.1 Gammaproteobacteria bacterium
GCTGGTAGGGTGCCCGACGGAAATATTCATAAATGCGCGCCGATTTGCTTCCGGCTCGAAGTTCACAGCGACACACGGCTCCTCGCCCGGTCGACAGCGAATGGCACGTTTGCGATGCCGGGCAAATCCTTCAAACCGATGGGACCGGTTGCGCAGATAATGTTGAACATAGGGCCCTTCTCCTACCGTAGTATGTAGTGTTGTTATGAAACAATATCGCGGCGAACACAACGACAAATATAACGTGGCAATTAATGTCAAGGTACAACTACGAATACCGGAAAAATCGAAATCGTAGTAACAAAGCGCAATGCATTTTTGTAATACCGCGAGCGGTGCATAACATAAAATGGCACCGCCTGCACCTGCATTACACAACGAGAATCCAGCGTGTGCTATGCCGCTTTTTTATTCCCATTGAATAATGAGTAATGCAGTTATAAAAATTCACATGGAAGACTTTATCGGCTGCTACAATGCAGCGCTCTTTGCCATAAGGTCGTTGATCACATGACGGTTATCGCTAACATGCACAACCAAAGTTCTTCTGGACTAAATGATGCAGTTAAAAATGTTGCTAAGTTCGTTTTACCTTCGCCAGTGCGTAGTTATTTACACTCGATTCATCGCGCCGTAATTTTTCGCCGGGCGTTTAAAAAATTCCTCTCCGACCTTCACAACGGGGCAGGCTTTAACCGCACTGTACTGAGCGCCCTGATTTTTGGTTGGGGCAATGAAGCATGGTCGTCCGATACCGAATATCTAAAAGGCTGCCTGGAGCATGCGCAAACCTGCCGTGGACCGATCTTGGAATGCGGCTCGGGATTAACCACACTGCTTATCGGCGCAGTCGCGCAAAAATCCGGTAATATTCTGTGTTCGCTTGAACACCATACCGTATGGGGCAATCGAGTCGACCTATTTCTCAAACGTTACCGTATCGATACCGTACATATGCATGTACGCCCTCTCAAGGAGTACAGCGATTTCACTTGGTACGAACCACCTGCCGAATCAACACAAGAGAACTACGCACTCGTGATTTGCGACGGACCACCGGGCGCAACACGTGGTGGACGTTATGGCCTTATACCGGTGATGAAGTCACGACTCGCCCCCGGCTGCGTTATTTTGCTCGACGACGCCGACCGTGTTCAGGAACAAGAGATCGCCAGACGTTGGTCACAGGAATTAAATGTCCGTTATGAAACTTTGGGAGCTGTGAAACCCTACATCCGTCTTGAATTACACCGTGATGAGAATGACGCACAGACCCGATGATACGGTGCCGGCATATTATGCTATTTGTCTCGTCCTGGCTCTTAATGCGCCAGTCCTGCCGCACCGAAGAAAATTCCGAAACAAAGAAACCGCTCAATTCCGCAACGCCGCTCAGCCTCACGACGTAAAAATTTGCGGGTTAAATTTTTTCTCACAAGTAAGGATGACACAATGAAACGACGCTCATTTCTGAAACACGCGGGTTTAGGACTGGCTGCAGGTACCAGCGTTATTACGGCTCCCGCTGGTGCGACCGAACTCCCGGAATTGAAATGGCGGATGGCGTCCAGCTTTCCTAAAAGTCTCGACACGATCCATGGCGGCGGCGAGCAATTCGCTAAGCGCGTCGAGCAGCTTACACAGGGTAAATTTCAGATTCGTGTGTTCGCACCTGGTGAGATCGTTCCTGGTCTTCAGGTGATGGATGCGGTGCAAAATGGCACGGTCGAATGCGGCCACAGTGCCGGTTATTACTATGTCGGGAAAAACAAGGCATTTGCTTTCGACACCGCGATTCCGTTTGGGCTAACAGCGCGTCAGCAAAATTCTTGGTTCTACTACGGCGGCGGATTGGACTTGCTGCGCGATTTCTACAAAAATTACAACGTCATTAATTTTCCGTGCGGCAACACCGGCACACAAATGGGTGGTTGGTTTCGCAACGAGATTAAAAGCCTCGCCGACTTTAAAGGCGTCAAAATGCGCATCCCCGGTATCGGCGGCGAAATCATGGCCAAGCTGGGTGCCGTGCCGCAGTCGTTGCCAGGGGGTGACATTTACCCGGCGCTGGAAAAAGGCACCATCGACGCTGCCGAATGGGTTGGTCCCTACGACGATGAAAAGTTAGGTATCTATAAAGTAGCCAAGCATTACTATTATCCGGGCTGGTGGGAAGGCAGCGCGACGTTGTCGCTCTACATCGGGCTGAAAGAATGGGACAAATTGCCGGAGTTTTACCGGCAGTGTATTACCGTCGCCGCCGCAGAAGCCAACCTGCACATGCAGGCTGAATACGATGCGAAGAATCCCGCCGCACTCGGCCGGTTGCTGCAAAGTGGCGCGGTACTGCATCAGTATCCGAAAGATTTAATGGAAGCCGCGCTGAAAGCCGCCAATGAAATTTACGACGACGAAGCGGCCAAGAATCCGGCCTTCAAGAAAATCTACGATGCCTGGAAACGTTTCCGCAACGACGAATATCAATGGTTCCGTATCGCCGAAGCGACCTATGCCAACTTTGTATACAACAATGTGAAGTGAGCGTTAACGGAATTTACTTGCGGCATTCACTGCAAATTCCATAGATATACAAGCTATGGTCGGTCATGGTGTAGCCGAGTTTTTCGGCGATGCTGCGTTGACGTTGCTCGATGGTGTCGTCGACGAACTCACTCACCCGCCGACAAAATCTGATTGTGATGTTCACTGTGATTCAGCTCGAACACGAAATAGCTATTGATTAAGCAGTATCGAAACGTTACCGCCGCCATTCGTCACGGCAAGATCCAGCCTGCCATCGGAATTGAAATCGCTGATGACAACATGGGCAGGACTATTTCCTGCGGCATAGTCAGTGGGCGTTCCGAATGAACCCGTACCAGTCCCGAGTAGGATCGTGACAAAGCTGCTTCGGGTCACGGCGAGATCAAGTTTGCCGTCAGCGTTAACATCGCCAACGGCGACAGATGTCAGTTGTGTTCCCAAATTGAAGGGGGTGGGTGGGCTAAATAAGCCCGTTCCCGTCCCTAGCAGAATCGACACCATACCGCTACCGATATTGGCCACGGCAAGATCAAGTTTACCATCCGCATTGAAATCACCCGTTGCCACGGAACGCGGCGTTTGTCCGACAGTAAAATTGGTGGCTGCTCCGAATGAACCACTACCATCTCCGAGTAAAATCGAGACATCGTTGCCAAGATAATTGAGCACTGCAAGATCCGATTTACCATCGCTGTTAAAGTCATCGATCACCAGTGAATAAGGTGTTTGTCCCGCAGCAAAGTGGGTGGCGGTACCAAAGGAGCCAGTTCCGGTTCCGAGTAGAATCGAAACATCGCCGCTGGTGAAATTGCTTGTGTAGTGCACTACCGCAAGATCTGATTTGCCATCAGCATTGAAATCGTCAACCGCTACAAAAAAAGGATTCGCGCCCGCAGTGACATAGCTAACAGCGCCGAAGCTCCCAGCCCCATCCCCCAACTGTATCGAAACACCAACGCTGCGGTTGGTGGAGGCAAGGTCAGGTTTGCCGTCATTGTTAAAATCTCCAACTGCTACAGAAGATACATTTATCCCAGCCGTGAAGCTGGTAACCGAACCAAAAGTGCCAGCACCCGTAGCCATCAGAATCGAGACATTATTGATGTTCGTATAGTTGGCTACAGCGAGATCGGGGTTGCCATCACCGTTGAAATCTCCGGCTACTGCGGATTGCGGTTGATTTCCAACATCAAAATTTGTCGGTGAGCCAAAGACGCCAGATGGTGGGATGGGTGTCGTATTGAGTAATATCGAAACGGTTGTGCCATTACTATTCGCTGTGACAAGGTCTGATTTTCCGTCCGCGTTGAAATCTTCAATCGCGACCGAATACGGAACCGCACCCACTGTGAAATTAGCCGCCGTGCCAAATGTGCCTAGCCCGGTCCCAAGCAAAACTGATACGTTGTTACTACCGTTATTAGCCACAGCGAGATCGGGTTTGCCATCGGCGTTAAAGTCCCCGACTTTCACACCACCCGGGTTCGTTCCCGCAGCAAAGTTGGTTGCACCACCGAATGTACCCGTCCCAGTCCCGAGTAAAATAGCGAGGTTATTGCTACTACTATTACTACTATCAGTTACAGCGAGATCTGCTTTTCCATCCAGATTAAAATCCCCCACAGTAATACCGTAGGGACTTCCTGTCACAGTGTAGTTACTGGCACCAATGAACGCTCCATCTCCAACGCCAAGATGTATTGAGATATTGCCGTTGTTGTTGGCACTGACGACGGCAATATCAATTTTGCCATCTGCATTGAAATCGCCAGCCGCCGCTGAGATTGCGAAAAATCCAGTCGCATAATGTATGGCAGGGTCGAATGAACCGGTCCCGCGCCCGAGCAGAATGGATAGGTTATTGCTCGCTACAATATTACTTGAGTTGACTACGGCAAGATCCAGCTTTCCGTCAACATTGAAATCCGCGACCACGACAGCAATGGGATTTGAAAATGCGATATAGGAGATTTCGGCTCCAAAGGAACCGGTGCCTGTACCCAGTAACACTGAGACATTGTTGTTGCTGTAGTTGGCAGTGACAAGGTCTTGATGCCCGTCGCCATTAAAGTCCCCTACGGCAACTGAACGCGGTGAGCCGCCCAATGCAAAATTCGTAGTCGCTCCGAAACTGCCGGTCCCCATTCCGAGCAGGATAGAGACATTGTTGGCAGTACTATTATTTGCTGTGACTAGGTCAATTTTACCATCTTCGTTGAAATCACCCGTGGCTACAGAAAATGGGTTTGTTCCGGTGCCGTATTGGGTCGCTGTCGAAAACTGCACCGACGTCACAATCAATGCCGCACTACCCGAGAAGGCACTGCTCGTGGCGGTAATCGTTGCTGTGCCGGTAGCTACTCCTGAAGCAAGGCCATCGGCGTTGATCGTGACAATTGTGGAATTCGAGGAAGACCAGCTAATGCCGGTTGCCAGTACTGCTGACGTCCCATCTGAGTATTTACCGGTTGCTGTGAATTTCTGCGTCTGCCCTGCAGTGATGATTGGCGCCTCAGGCGTAATACTGATGCCCTGTAAAACGGATGCACTGTTGGAAGCTCGTTCTGCCGCATTACTGCAGGCCGCTAGCAAAATAAGTACGCTGCTAAAGAAAAATAAAAGGCGAAGTATATGCACTACACCTTGTGAGATGACCATAACCATAATTCCCTGCTGTCCAGATTGCTTCCAGGCATTTTGACGAAATACCAAATATTTTACTTTCTACACGTCCCGCAAATGCCGTAAATATACAGACTATGGTCGGTCATGGTGTAGCCGAGTTTTTCGGCGATGCTGCGTTGGCGTTGCTCGATGGTGTCGTCGACGAACTCGTCTACCCGGCCGCACTTCACGCACAGGATGTGGTCGTGGTGTTCGCCGTGATTCAGCTCGAATACCGAATGGCCACCTTCGAATTTGTGGCGCGTGACTAATCCGGCCGCTTCGAATTGCGTAAGCACGCGATACACAGTCGCCAGGCCGACGTCTTCGCCGGACTCCAGTAATACCTTGTAAATGTCTTCGGCACTCATGTGTCGCTGGCGGTCCTGCTCCAGCATGTGCAGGATTTTTAAACGCGGCAGCGTGGATTTGAGTCCGGCTTTTTTCAGGTCTTCGCTTATCATAGTAGGTGTGGAATTGAGTCCGGTTTTTTCGGGTCTTCGCTTATCATAGACAGTAGGCATCGATATACTGTCGATCCAAAATCGTCATACCAACATTAAAGCAGAATTCTTATGCGCGCGACCACCTTCGTTATTCTCGTTCCCTTGTTGTTGGGCGCCTGTTCGATTCACCGCATCGATGTACAACAAGGCAACTTAATCGAACCGGCGCAGCTCGCGCGAATTGAGATTACTCCACAACCGGCAAACGCCGCTCCCTAATTCCGCCATTCCGCTTCACAGTGCCGCACATCACGTTCGTTGTTTAGTTTCCGATATACGCATCCGCTTCGATCTCAACCAAAATTTCCGGGGAAATCAGGCGCCGGATCTCGACCATGCTCGTCGCCGGACGGATATTCCGGAAAAATTCGCCGTGCGCTTTTCCGATTTTCTCCCAGTCGTCGATATTCACAACATACATTCTGGTTCTAACAACATCTGCAAGCGTGGCGCCCGCTTTCACCAGAACCGCTTCGATATTTCGCAAGCATTGGACAGTTTGTACGTACGAATCGTTTTGGCCAACAATGCCGCCCTTGCCGTCGGTTGCCGTTGTGCCTGAAACATGAATGTAGGGCCCAACCTTTACAGCACGCGAATATCCAACGACCGGTTCCCACAGCGTACTGGTTGAAAAATTTTCTCTAGCCATTTGTTCTCCCTGCGAAACCCTAACGTTGCTTCTTCATTTTCAAGCCCAATGCCGCACGTTGCTTCCGTGCTTGTTTAGGATCGGCAACCAATGGCCGATAGATTTCCACGCGATCACCGGCACGCAGCACGGAGTCAAGCTTCGTCACTTTTCCAAAAATACCAACCTTGTTCCGATTTAAATCGATCTCAGGAAATTCGCGCAATACATCGCAGCGCTCGATGGCTTCACGCACGGTGGCAGTTGATGGCAATTCGAGCGAGTAAATGCGCTGCATATCCAAACGCGCATAGGCCACTTCCACGCTAATCTGCACTTCAACCATACACCTGCTTCGCACGCTGACAAAACGCATCGACCAAGCTATTGGCGATGTAGTTGAATGCCGAGCCAATTGCCAGCTCGATCAGCTTGTTCGAAAATTTAAAGTCAAGATCGAGCGATATTTTGCAGCCCACAGTACTCAACTCATCGAAGCGCCAAAAGCCTTCCAGGTGTTTGAACGGCCCGTCCGCTAAACGCATCTCGATGATCTTGCCGGGTTGTAAACGATTGGTGGTGGAAAACGCCTTATTGAGCGCACCGTGTGCAATGTGAATCTGCGCATGCACTTCGTCGGCATTGCGGCTGAATACCCGCGCATCTTTGCACCACGGCAAAAATTGCGGATACGCCGCGATGTCGTCCACCAGCGCGTACATCTGCATGGCGGTATATGGTAACAATGCACTTTTCTTGATGGTCGTCATCGCCACAGGGTAATACAGCGCTCAATCGATTTCATCAACACGCCGTGCCGCGCGTATAATCGCGCCGCTATGAGCAAAGACAACGAATCCGAAAGCGGCACCATAGCAAAAAACAAAAAAGCGCGTCACGAGTATTTCATCGAGGAGCGCTACGAAGCCGGGCTTGCACTGCAAGGCTGGGAAGTAAAATCGTTACGCT
>JACQEQ010000345.1 GCA_016200445.1 Gammaproteobacteria bacterium
TGCGGGACGTCGTGTAATTTTGTTTGCCAGTAACGCGCGGCCTCGGGGTCGGCAGGAACACCTTCAATTCCTTTTAGGTAAATTTGCGCGAGACTACGTATCGCCAATGCATGGCCATGCTCCGCTGCTTTTTTGAACCAGGCAATTGCGCTCACGCTGTCTTTTTTCTGTCCATACGCACCGGTCTCGCAACGAATGGCCAGCTGGTATTGCGCCTCGGTATCACCGTCTTGCGCCAATTTCTCCAAATCTGGGGGGCGGCGATAAAAAGACTCTTCGATTTGAAAGCCTACGTTTTCCATGAAGTGCACTAAGCGAATTGCATCTTCGTAACCTTGGGCTGCGGATTTCGCCAGCCAGGTATCCGCAATCTCCTTGTTTTGCGCAACGCCATAGCCAGTTTGAAACATTTTTGCGTATAAATACTGCGCTTCGCTGTTGCCCTCGATGGCCGCCCGGTTTAACCATTGCGCGGCCTTTGCCGGGTCGCGCGCGCTGCCGGTGCCATATAGATACATTTTGCCCAATTTCAATTGCGCTTGAATATTGCCGCGATTCGCCGCCTTTTCGCGCCAGTCAGCCGCGAGTGCGCTATTTTTTTCGACGCCTTTGCCTTGCTCGTAGAGGTCGGCCAGTATCTGTTGCGCGTAAGCATTGCCTTGCTCGGCGGCTTGTTCGTACCAGTACGCAGCCAGATGGTCGTCTTGCGGATAACCACCCGTGCCGTCTTTATAAATTCCTGCAAACAACACCTGTGCACCGGCGCTGCCACGTTGCGCCGAATTGGCGATCAGCGTGGTTTCTTCTGGAGTCATGGCTTGAGCGCCGGAGACCGCCAAGATAAAACCCATAACGTGCAACAGTTTGATGCTCGGAACCGGCATGCGATATCTCCTGTCGTAGTTTGTCAGCTATGACATGATTTGAGTTCCGTACCTGTAAAACTAAAGTCGATTCTGGAAAATCCGATTCACTCAACAAGACACATTCGGGAGCGCCACGTCACACCATGAACGACAATCCATTGCACTTCCTTTGGAATCACGATTCTTTTAACGACGCAGTAAGTTTTTTTGTGTGCGTGCTGTTGCTGGCGCTGTATCACCTGTGGATGCATTACAAGGTGCGTAAAAATCCCACCTACACCGTACAGGCGATCAACCGTATTGCACGCACCGCCTGGGTCGAGACCATGATGGCCAGCGGCAAGCCCGATGTCATTTCGGTGCAGACCTTGCGCAACTCCACGATGGCCGCGACGTTTCTCGCCTCCACTGCCGTGCTGCTCATTCTTGGTGTGATGACCTTGAGCGGGCAGGGCGACAAATTGGGTTCTACGTGGCATGCACTCAACGCTTTTGGTGCGAAGGATGCGGAATTATTCATTGTTAAAGTGATCTTGTTATTGCTGGATTTGTTCACGGTGTTTTTCAGTTTTACGTTGGCGGTGCGTGTGTATAACCACGTGGGATATTTAATCAACGTGCCGTTGTCGCTTAACCATAAAGCCATTTCGTCGCAGCATGTGGCAGTGCATCTGAATCGCGCCGGCAAGTATTACAGCATCGGCATGCGAGCATTCTATTTCATCGTGCCGCTGGTATTTTGGCTGTTCGGACCGCATTTCATGCTTTTATCCACCGTTATGCTCATCGTGGTGCTGTATTGGATCGATCGAGCACCCAAAGTGCTCGAGCAAGATTATCGCTGATACAGCTAACATGAACTACAATAGGACTCATGAAAAAAACGTCAAGCAGCGGCCCGAACATAAACAGCGAATCCTGTGAAGTCTTGCTGGAGCTGGTTGATCACCTCGATGCAATGGTGGCCTATTGGGACATCAACCAGGTCTGTGTTTTCGCCAACGATGCCTACCGGCATTGGTTTGGCAAAGCAAGGCGGGAAGTCATAGGCAGGACGCTGGAAGAATTGCTTGGGCCGATTTATCCGAAGAACTTGCCGTACATCCAGGCCGCCTATGCGGGACAGGTCCAAGTTTTCGAGCGGGATATTCCTGCGCCCGACGGACGAATTCGTCATAGCCTTGCCACCTATACCCCGCATATCGTTGACGGCCAAGTGCGCGGCATCTTCGTGCATGTTGCCGATGTTTCACCGCTTAAGCGACTGGAACGCGCTTTACGCACCGCCAAAGCAGAAGCGGAACGTCTCGCTACGCACGATGCACTGACCGGCTTGCCGAATCGGGTGCTGCTATTCGACAGAATTACTCAAGCGCAAGAACTCTCCAAACGCACGCGGCAGAAGGTGGCCGTGTTGAGCGTGGATATCGATGATTTCAAGCGCATCAATGATTCTTTCGGACATCCAGCGGGCGATAAACTTTTGATCGAGATTGCTGCACGCCTCAAGCATTCATTGCGCGAGTGCGACAGCGTGACGCGCACCGGCGGTGACGAATTCATTCTGCTTGTACCTGCGATTGAATCGACTGCGCAGATCAAAACGATGGCTACGCGTATCTTGGAAAATGTAAAAGCGCCAGTGCAATTGGCAGGGGCCACGGTGTCGCCCACCTGTAGCGTAGGGATCGCAATTGATCCGCTCGAAGACGCCACACCGGACACGTTGATTGCATGCTCGGATCGTGCGCTCTATCTTGCCAAGCGTCTGGGCAAGAATCAGTTTGCAATTGCTCAATTTGAGGGGAAGCCATAAACCAAGCGCGCTAGCGGTCTGCTTGGTTCCATGTCGCGACTTAATTACGCAGCGCCGACTGCATTTCCTTGATGGAAGCACCGGTATCTTCCATGTCGATGACGCTGATCTCGGTATCGATCCCCAGGCGAGCAAAAGCGGGTACCGTGTTCCAGGGTACGAGCGCAAGCGGGTGGCTCTTGCCGAAATAACTTTGCAGGTTGGCCACCATCACCACATCCACCAGGTCGGGGACGCCGCCCGTATTACGCTGAAGATTTTCGTGTTCACGCGCAACGGCGATGATCTCGGCGGGAAAGTCCCACTTCGCCAATAAGGTCGCACCGATGCGGGTGTGTAATTCGGCGATGACGCTGCGCAGCAAGGCTTCGTCTTTCAGTAACTCGCGCACCGCTTCCGCGCGTTTGATGACCGGCAAGGTACCGATGTCGTGCACCAGTCCGGCCAGCATGGCCTGGTCGGGCTTTTGTTTGGCGAAACCCGCCAGGGCTTGACTGATCGCGGCGACTGCCGTGCTATGTTCCCAAAATTCACGAAACAGTTTGTCCGTCACGTCGGTGGTGGGCTGAAACATCTGTTGCACAAGAATGCTGTTGACGCAGTTCTTTACCATAATTCGGCCCATGCGGGTCACAGCCATATCCACGCTCTCGATTTTTTTGGTTCCGCGCAGCAGCGGGCTGTTCGAGATCTGGATCAGGCGCGCCGACAAGGCGGCGTCGGTGGTGATAACCTTGGTCAATTCCTTGGTGCTGGCATTGGGGTTGTCGACGGTATCCCGAACCTTGAGCGCGACCTCGGGCAGACTCGGTAGCACGAGTTTGTCGTGTTCCAGTTCGTCGATCAGCTCGTTGAGAATGGATTCCTTCAGGCTCGCTGACATAATTGAGTTTCCTTTGCCCCGGCGGGTGGATTTAGGCGTGGTACTGAACTGTATCGGGTGGCGAGGCGAGACATTTAACGCGTGGTGGTGATAGATGAAGGTGGTTTACTGCGGTTACGATTTTTTCTGGAACGTGCTTCAGGAAATACTGAACGGCAACCATCAGTTGCAGGCGCTTTATACATTCCGCACCGACGACATTTACGATTTTCACAACACCGTAACGGCGTTGGCGCAAGAGGCGAGGGTGCCGGTGCACCTCGCGCCGATCACGCTAGCTAGCCTCGAACCGATTCCGCGTGCCGACCGAAATCTATTGCTCTGCGCCGCGTATCCCTACAAGGTGCCTGCCGAAGTGATCGCATCGTTCGACTATGCCGTTAACGTGCATCCGTCGCTGCTTCCGGAGGGACGCGGTCCGTGGCCGCTGCCGTGGTCGATTTTGCGTGGAGATGTCAAGACCGGGGTGACATTGCACACATTGGCCCGCGATTGGGATGCCGGCGATATCTTGCTCCAAGATGAGATTCGTCTCAGCGCAGATGAAAATTTGGAAAGCCTCTCGGCGAAAATACAACTGTGTGCCGCACCGCTGGTTAGAAACTTTCTGGCGCAACCGGGTGAATTTTGGCGCAACGCACGCGCCCAATCTGCGGGCAGCTACCAGAGCTGGCCACGCGAGTCGGACCGGACCGTGATCTGGGATGCCGAGGTCGCGGCGATCGACCGTGTGATTCGCGCGTTTGGAAAATTCGAATCGTTCGCCTGGATTCAAGGCCGCAAATATTTCGTGCGCGATGCCCGCGTCTGGCGGCACGCGCATGCCTACGTGCCGGGTACGCTGGTGCATACGATGAATCGTGAATTGGTGGTTGCCGCACGCGATGGATTGGTGTGTTTGCGCCACTTCGAACCGGCAGTACAGGCGACGGTGGAGTAAGCCGCAAAATTATGTCTTGAACAGGTCCTTCACTTCGTCGAACTTTTCACGTGTGGCATGCACGGTGGGTACGATCATGTCTGCGGTGAAACCGATGATCGCCCAGTCGTCGCGCTGCGAGGCTGGAACGTCCTCCGCCTCGACGCTAGCGACTTCTGCCAATGCGGCGATGGTATTGGCGACGTCAATAAATGCCACCTCTTCCGGAAATTTTTTCGCCTGCTTCGGCGCGTGGTGAAATTCGACGCACTCCGCTAGAACGTCGGGAAAGTTCCAGTGGCGTAATAATTCGCCGCCCACCTGCGCGTGGTCAAATCCAAGCACCGCGCGTTCGGCTTCATGCATCGGCAGATCGTCGCTGCCGTCGAGTGCTTTCAATAACGCCTCTTTCGCCTGTTGCGGACGCTGGTTAAATATCAATAACTGGCCGATATCGTGCAGTAAACCCGCAATGAACAGCGTATCCGCACTGCGCTTGTGAAAGCGTTCGGCAAGTACGCGCGCAGCCACTGCGCAATACAAACTGTGGCGCCAAAAATTATCCATCGTCACCAAGGTGTTGGGAATGCCTTCGAAGGCGCTCACGGTCGAGGTGGCAAGCACCAGATCGCGCAACCGCGCGGTGCCGATGACCGACGCCGCCCGCACGACGCTGTCCACTTTGCTGGACAAACCATACGCCGAACTGTTCGCCACGCGCAGCAGACGGGCGAGATCGTGAAGCGCTTCGAACCGGTGCTGCTTGATGTGCGCCCGGGCTCCGTCGTCGTGGTCGGCGACGTCAAGAAACGACACCAGATTATCCACGCCCTTGATGAGCTCGGTAACTGCAATGGGAACAGACATGACACACTCCTGATAACACAAGGCACTTAGAGCTCTCAATAAGAGCATCTATAAAGGTAGTATCGACCTTGGGGAGAAACTCTCGAGCTTGGTCACATCTGCGTCGGTGTGGGGTGATGTAGGTGTCAGGCACAAAAAAACCCCGGCGTTGCCGGGGTTCATAACCTGAACTGTCAATACCGATGCCTACTTAGCGCACCGCTGCACTCTTGGTGGAACTTAAAAAAGGCAGTTTCAAGTCCCAAGTGTAAAAAAACGAGTGCTGAACTCTCCCCTCCTTATTTTCAAGGAGGGGTGGACGCACAGCGGACGGGGTGGTTGTTGAAAGTTCCTTCCACGCCCACCGCAACCACCCCACCCCGGCAACTGCTCCTGCGTTGCTCTACCTTCCGCCCTCCATGGCGGTCGCCTGCGGGGCACCCCTCCTTGAAAATAAGGAGGGGAGGGTAAGTGTGTCAGTTTTTACATTTCATCAGTTCCATCAAGCGCACATCACCACACTAGTTCATCCGTTCGATAACAACTTCTGCAACCGGGTTACGCCAGTCACGGATGTTGGCAGGCAGATTTCCAATGCCATGAATGCCGTTATGAATGTGCACGA
>JACQEQ010000337.1 GCA_016200445.1 Gammaproteobacteria bacterium
GCAGTGAATCCCGCCAAAGCGAACGCGATTTTTTCTGAGTTCGTGCAGCTGCCTTCTTGTTGCTCGCATGTTTACTGAAGGGATTAGTTAATTCATCCTCGATACTCCACGGCAGAATTTCGTCGTGAGTTGTCGAGTTGAGAACGTGACCTTCACCCAGGGGATGGCGAGTCTGTGAAATATCCAACTCTTTATCGAAATCGAAAAAGCGCTCAATTTCTGTGTCACGGGCATCGTCGTTTTGTAGGGGCTCAGCAGGCTTGGCGCTTTTCATCTTAGGTGGTGGAGTAACCGGTAGACTGTCCAGATTAGTGGCGTCGATTAGATCATCTGAAGATAAGATTGCCTTCTTTTTTTGCGTGGGTTCAGCCTTCCGAACAGCCCCTGCAGTATTGGTAGCCGCACGGATCGGGGTGATGACCGATTTGGTTGTGGCAGGGGGATTTGCAGCCTGTGTAGTTGGTTGTTTGGGGTTTGTCTTATTTATATGGGCAACGTTACGCTGTTTAGCGATAATTTCTGGTGTGCTGGCTTCATTCAATTTGGCTTCAACAGCGAGCTGTTTGATTTGCGGCATGTTTGAGCTATCCGATACCAATGAGGGTTGTTCATCGCAGCCAACAACATCGACGGCTTGGCTAGCTACCGGTGTTTGTTGTACCGGGCTGCGTATTGGTTCGGGTGCTGCCGATTTTGGCGCTTTAGGTGGCGCAGCCTTACTGACTTTCGCTGGTGTCGCTTGATGAATCAGGTTAGTGCGTACTTGCGACAACACTTCGGATAAGCGGCTGCCCCATTCATGTTCGCCATTCACTGCGATAAATTGATTTGCGGGTACGGTAATGGGCGTACGTAAGGATTCTCGTGTAACGGTAGTTACGGGTGACGCATTTGTCTTGAGTTTGGAGCTTTTGATGATTTTTGCTGCCAACTGTATGCCCCATTGTCGCCGCGCCAGTCCCGAATATGGAACCGTCGAGCTGTTACATACCTGCACAGGTACCTGAGTTTGACTGGTTAATTGGCTGAGGATCTTTTGTTCGTCAGGGCTTACGTTGTGCTCATCTACCAGCAAGGCGTCGTAATGTTCAATGCGTTCCGCGATGAATTTAGATTCAAATGCTGTTTCAGTGCTGTCTCTAATTCCTTGTGCGGCCAGGATGATTTGCAATACCCGGCGGCGAGTTTTTGAGTGCGAGACAATGAGAACGTTGGGCAACGAATAGTCCACTGTTTGTGCATAGCGCGGACGTTCCGATAGACCTGCCTTCGCAATCAAGCTGCGCTGGGTGGCGAGAATGTATAACTTGCCGACCAGATTATCGACCCAATCGTCGCGATACGGACCAGGTGCAGTGGGTACAGCGGTGCTTTCGTTGAATAGCACAGGCACGTTACTTTGTTCGAGTAAACCTTCGATTCGAGTCAGCGACGCATCATCGGCGTCGTCTAAATCTACCAAGAGAACGTCGGGGTATTGTTCGTCACGGGGCAGGATGTAATCACGGAAACCGGACATGCCCACAACGCGTGGACCATGTTGCTCAATTAAGCGTTTAAGATGTTCGCGCTGGTTTCGGGAGACTGAAACTATAGAGACCCGCATGGCGGTTGAGCCAGATTGCTTGTGTTCCATGAGTCGTCACCCCTTAGTCTTTACAATGACTTAGCGCTGCAAATGAGCGTTTCGGCGAAAGTTTGACTAGCTTAACATAATTCACTGCTCAAAAATCAAGCAGCGGGGTGCACGATCTTTACATCAGTGGAGCGGATTTTATTTATGCGGTGCTGATTGTGCGCGAAGTTTCGCATCTCGGTCGGCATTTTCACGCAGCAGTGTTTGTATTTTATCTTCCATCTCTTTTAGACGTGCTTTAAGAAACATTTGTTCTTTAGCGGCGTCATCTCGTTCACGTTTTGCTTCTTCGATTTGTGCGTCTAAATCACCCGTCTTCGATGGCGTCGCAGCTTGAGATTTGGGTTTTGCTGTGGGGCGCACCACGGTGGTACGGCTCTCAATTTCGCGATGCGCAACTTTTTGGTCAACCTTGCGTACTTGTTCAGGCGACGGCACCGTAAGGTAGATGCCCGCGCGTAATTTGCTCAACTTCCCTTTTTCAAACGCTTTCGGGTTGGTGGTGTATAGCGCCCACATCATTTGTTCGTTGCTAATGGTCGCGTCAGTTAGCACTTGCTGGACAACATGCGCCAAGGTTTCACCAGGGGTGGTAGGGCCATACTTTTGAGGGTTGGTTGCAGGCTCCTCGGCACTGGGTGTTTCCACAGCAGCAGTTGCCGCTGTTAGGGTAGGCGCTGTCTCATTCGCACGTGTAACTGTTTCATTCGCGTGCAAACTTGATGAGTTGTAGCTGGAGGCCAACAACATTAGTGCAATCGAGAGTGGGTTCATGGTTGCAAGGCGAAATCATCCGTAGGTGTGCGAAGCATTAAACGAAAATTTCCGAAGTTATTCAATAGACGATATCGCAGGTGTGAGCGCTTTTGCATTTCGATATCCACAGTTGCATGATGCGCCTCATATGCACGCACCCCAAGATCGCCGCCAAATAATTTCCTGGTCGATGTACGACTGGGCCAACTCCGCGTACGCCACAACCGTCATGGCAGGATTTTTCCCGATATTTTTCAAACAATATTGGAGTGCGGGTGCAGATGTCACCGACAGTACGTTTCATTTGGGCGTAGCGAATTCGCTCGCCAGCGTGCTCATCGCTGCGCTTGCGCCCCTGCTCGGAGCGGTCGCCGACCGAGCAGGGGCGCGTAAAAAATTTCTGCTGACCTTTGGCTTGCTGGGTGTAGTGATGACCGGCAGTTTGTATTTTGTGCAGCGCGGCGATTGGGCCGCTGCAACCGTGCTCTATGTTTTAGCTTCAATTGGTTTTTTGGGGGGTAATATTTTCTACGACGCGCTATTAGTCAACGTTGCTCGTCCGAACCAGCGCGACCGCGTGTCGTCGCTTGGTTATTCATTGGGATATTTAGGTGGCGGTTTATTGTTCGCGGTGAATGTGTGGATGACGCTGCAACCGCAAACTTTTGGATTAGCCGACGCAGGCGAGGCGGTGCGTTTGTCATTTGTTTGTGTCGCGCTGTGGTGGGCGTTGTTTGCATTGCCGCTACTGATCTTCGTCAAAGAACCGTGCAGCGACACTACGAATTTGGGCCTCGCCGCAATCAGTCAAGGTTTGCGCCAATTCATGCAAACCTTCCGCGAAATTCGCCAACTGCGTATGGTGTGGTTATTCCTCGTCGGCTATTGGTTGTACATCGACGGTGTGGATACCATTGTTGTCATGGCCGTGGATTACGGCATGTCGCTGGGCTTCGATTCCAATAGTTTGATCGTCGCTTTGCTGATTACCCAAGTTGTTGGTTTTCCCGCTGCGCTGGTATTTGGCCGGCTCGGTGAACGCATCGGTGCCAAGTACAGTATTTATCTAGCCATCGCGGTTTACGTCGGCGTTACGCTGTGGGCCTATCGAATTTCGAATGTAAATGAGTTTTATGCGATTGCAGCCACTATTGGATTGGTGCAAGGCGGTATCCAGGCGCTGAGTCGCTCGATGTACAGTCGGCTTATTCCGCAAGATAAATCCGCCGAGTTCTTCGGTTTTTACAACATGCTGGGTAAATTCGCCACGGTGCTTGGCCCACTCTTGATGGGTTGGGTCGGTGTTATTAGCGGCAGCCCACGCGTGGCGATCTTGTCGTTGATCGTACTGTTTGTCGCCGGGGCTGTCGTACTTTGGTGGGTAGATGAGAGCCCAGCTCATAATCGTTAGTGGTCGATTGTTTATAGCGTCATGTATTTGCAATTAAAACTTCAGAGAAAAATCCGCAAAAATACTCACTACATTCAGATCGGGGAACAGATTCTCAGCGTGCTGTAAACCGATAACTGTGGCGGGATGATGGTCGCCGGTTTGCCTCATGTAATCCACACCTATGCCGTATTCGGCGCCTTTATAAAATTGGAAGCGGTTGTTATTGCAGTGCGGATGTTTTTTTCTGATGGATTGGATACTACCTGCGGTAGCCGACGAACCTCCCACCATACCTTCTCCCGCGCCTTCCCCAGTTTCTCCCCCCGCGCACGGTTGGTACCTTGGCGCAAGCATGGGTAGCACCACTCCCAAAGC
>JACQEQ010000336.1 GCA_016200445.1 Gammaproteobacteria bacterium
CGAAACCACCGGTGATATTTTTCTTGGAGGCTTCCAGTTCTTTTGCAGTGGGGCCGTCTTTGACAAATTTATCCAAGGTGTCGCGCAGCACTTTGATCGCTTCGTCGGTTTTCTCGGTGCGGGTTTGCAAACCGAGCACGTAGGGGCCACGTTCGCGCATCGGCATGAAGTAGCTATAAGCCGAATACGACAAGCCACGCTTCTCGCGAATTTCATCGCTGATCCGCGACACCAGACCGTTGCCGCCCAAAATGTGATTGCCGAGGTAAAGCGCAAAATAATCCGGATCATTGCGCTGGATACCGGGTTGGCCGATCATCACGTGCGTTTGCGTCGACGGGTGGCTGAGCTTGACAACATTAGCGTCGGCTAACGCAACGACTTCCGGCAACTTGGCGGCGGCGACGCCTTCCGGCAACCCGCTCACCAACGTGTTAGCGAGCTTTTCGGCAGCGGCGCGATCCACGGCGCCGACGATGGCTACTACTGCATTGCGTGCGACGTAATACTGCTTATAAAACGCTTTAAGATCGTCGACTGTCAGCGCCTTCACGCTGTCTTCCGTGCCGCTCGGCTCGCTCGCATAGGGATGCGAACCATACACCGCTTTGAAAAACGCCTCGCTGGCAATTTCATCCGGCGATTGTTTCTGTGCTTGCAATCCGACTAGCGTGTTGCTTTGCACACGCACGAATGCATCCGGCGGAAAGGTGGGTTGCTTGAGAATTAACGCAAGCAATTCCGCAGCGGGTTGCAGTTTGCTGGGATCGGTTAATGAGCGCAGCGAAAAGCTCGCCATGTCACGCTCGGCACCGTTGCCTTGATGCGCTCCCAAACTCGCAAACTGCTCGGCAATGGCATCGGCGTTTTTGTCGCCGGCGCCTTCATTCAGCAGCGCGTTGGTCATCACCGCAATGCCGGGCTTGGCGAGGTCACGCGCAGAACCGGCGTTGAAGACGACTTGCGCGTCCACCATGGGAATTTCCGGCGCCGGCACGAACAACACGCGCGCGCCGTTGGCGGTTTGCCATTGCTGAATTTGCGGCGCGGCGAATGTGCTGCTGCACAGGACTGCGGCGGCGATGAAGGCAAGGGGTTTAGCGTACATGGTTGCCTCCCATCGGCATTTGATTTACGGGCTTGGTGAGCGGCAACGGGTCGAGCACCGCAATGGTGAGCGTGTCGTCGATCAAGTATTTCTGCGCCACTTGCTGCACTTGCTGCGGTGTCACCGCCTTGATGCGATCGAGGTATTCGTCGGCCAGTTTCCACGGCAACCCGACGGTTTCGAGCATGCCGATTTGCATCGCTTGATAAAAACTGGAGTCACGCTCGTACACTTTGCTGGCGATCACTTGCGCTTTCACCCGCTCCAGCTCGTCGTCGCTGACCACCTCGTCGCGAACTTTTTTGACTTGCGCACGCAATGCGGTTTCTAACTCCTGAATCGTGTGACCTTGCGCGGGGGTGCCGTCGAGCGTGAACAGTTGGTCGAGGCGTCCGAAGGCGTCATAACCTGCCCCGGCATTGGCCGCGACCTGACTCCCGCGCACCAGATTTTTCGCAAACCGCGCACTGTCGCCGCCGTCTAAAATTCCGGCCAGCATATCGAGCGCGTAAATTTCCCATACGTCTTTGGCGCTACGTGCGCCGGGGGTTTTGTAACCCATCACCAACGAGGGTAATTCGGCCGGCGCTTTCACAATGATCCGGCGCGTGCCGACCTGTTCGATTTCTTGCTGCGGTTTCACTACCGGTACGGGGTTAGATTTCAACGGCCCGAAATATTTCTTAGCCAAGGCCAGCGTCTCTTTAGCATCCACATCACCGACCACCACCAAGGTGGCGTTATTGGGTGTGTACCAGGTCTGATACCAATTGCGCAGATCTTGCACCGTCATATGTTCCAAGTCGTCCATCCAGCCGATCACCGGGTGGTGATAGGGGCTATTCACGAACGCAGCCGCGTTGAATTGTTCGTGCATCAGCGCGTTGGGATTGTCGTCGGTACGCATGCGGCGTTCTTCCATAATCACCTTAATTTCTTTAGCGAACTCCTCCGGCGGCAGCACGATGTTGCGCATGCGGTCGGCTTCCAGCTCGAAGGAAATGGCCAGGCGGCTCTTTTCCAGTTGCTGGAAATAAGTGGTGTAATCCTCGCCGGTGAAGGCGTTTTCCTTACCGCCGTTTTCGGAAATAATGCGCGAGAACTCATTGGGCGGATGTTTCTTGGTACCCTTGAACATCATGTGTTCCAGCGCGTGCGACAGGCCGGTGGTGCCATTGTGCTCGTAACTGGAGCCGACTTTGTACCAGACTTGCGACACCACGACCGGTGCGCGGTGATCCTCCTTCACGATCACCTTCATACCGTTATCGAGCTTGAATTCGTGCGTCGTAACAGCGGCTAACGACAGGCTGGGAAATACGCCGCAGAAAGCTGCGGCAAGCAAGGTGCGTCTCATGGTCGGTGGTTTCCTTCAGACGTTTTTGAAATTAGTTCACGTGCGCAGCGGGTGATAGGATAGCGCAACTTTAGCCGCCCTCACTACGACAGTGATTCATCATGTTTGGTTTCGGAAAAAATAAATCCGGCGCCGCCGCTGAACCGCAACCCCCCGCAAATGACAGCGGGATGTTCGCGCGCCTAAAAAACGTACTCACGCGCACCCGCAGCAGCCTCACCAGCGGGCTGGCAAATTTGGTGCTCGGCAAAAAAGCGATCGACGCCGAAGTATTGGAAGAACTCGAAACGCAGTTACTACTGGCCGACGTCGGCGTCGATGCGACGCGCAGCATCGTGAGCGATTTAACTGCCCGTGCGCAGCGTAAACAGTTGGACGACGTCGACGCCTTGTTCGCGGCGTTGCACGAAGACATGCAAGCGCTGCTGCAACCCTGCGCGCAGCCGTTACGCATCGACAGCACGCGTACGCCGTTTGTGATTTTAATGGTCGGCGTCAATGGCGTGGGCAAGACCAC
>JACQEQ010000333.1 GCA_016200445.1 Gammaproteobacteria bacterium
GTCCGAATGCTTGCTGCGCTTTTCTACGCTGCCGTGTGCGGTGACCCACTCGGTAATCAATGCAATCACCGGATGCGGCGTATCGGTGTTGAACTCGGTGCTGTGCGCACCCTTCAACCCGGCGACATTGCGTGCGTATTCGATAATGGCGACTTGCATGCCCAAACAAATGCCAAGATACGGAACCTTGTTTTCGCGCGCATATTGCACCGTGCGGATTTTGCCTTCGATGCCGCGTTCGCCGAAACCGCCCGGCACCAGGATCGCGTCCATACCAGCCAGACACGCGGTGCCGGATTTCTCAATCTGTTCGGAGTCGATGTAAACGATGTTGACGCGCGTGCGGGTTTGAATACCAGCGTGAATCAACGCTTCGTGCAACGACTTGTAGGCGTCGGCCAGCCCGGTATATTTGCCCACCAGCGCGATTTTCACTTCGCCCGCAGGATGCTCCAGCGCATCGACCACCGCGTTCCACTCGCTTAAATCGGCGGGCGGGCAATCGAGATGGAATTTACGCATTACGAAATTGTCAAGCCCCTGCACGTGGAACTCGGCCGGGATTTTATAAATCGTGTCCACGTCCTGCGCCGAGATGACCGCCGCCGATTCCACGTTGGTGAACAGCGCAATTTTGCGGCGCTCGTCGTCGGGCAACGGGCGGTCGGTGCGGCACAACAACACATCGGGCTGAATACCGATCGAACGTAATTCCTTGACCGAATGTTGCGTCGGCTTGGTTTTTAATTCGCCTGCGGACGGAATATAAGGCACCAGCGTCAGGTGCATAAACAAGGTGCGTTCGCGCCCCAGCTCCACTGCCATCTGGCGGATGGCTTCGAGGAACGGCAGCGATTCGATGTCGCCGACGGTGCCGCCGATTTCCACCATCGCAACGTCGGCATCTCCGGCGCCGTCGACGATCAAGCGTTTGATCTCGTCGGTGATGTGCGGAATCACCTGCACCGTGCCGCCCAGGTAATCGCCGCGCCGCTCTTTGTTCAATACGTTTTGGTACACCCGGCCGGTGGTGAAATTATTGCGGCGCGTCATCGTCGTGCGCACGAAGCGTTCGTAATGGCCGAGATCCAGATCGGTTTCGGCGCCGTCGTGCGTGACGAACACTTCGCCGTGCTGAAACGGGCTCATGGTGCCCGGATCGACGTTAATGTAGGGATCAAGTTTGAGGAGGGTGATTTTCAACCCGCGCGCTTCGAGCAACGAGGCCAACGACGCAGAGGCGATTCCCTTGCCCAATGATGAAACAACACCGCCGGTAATGAAGATGAATCGGGTGGTCATAGGTTTTTGTCCGGGGATTGCCCATGCCTGGGAGGGAAGCTTAAGCATGGGTGCACAAGATACCAGAAACACCCCGGCCGGCTCAATGAAACCTGGCCATAGAACACGAAAATTTACTTGGTGGTAAGCACCAAGCCGAACATCACGACGCCTTCGATCTGTTGGTATAACTTTTGGTAACGCTTGCGGCTCACCGACACGCCTAGTCCATCGGTAAGCAGCACTACAGCACCGATTTCCGGATACCAGGCACCGAAGTACTCGCCGCCGTTGCGCCGATAGCCAGCGACGAAACCCCCGCCAATGTACACATTCACCCGGGTCGGCAATAAATATCCGGCGCCGAACTCGGTGGCCCAGGCTTCGCCGTGCTGCGGGTCGTTGTATTGCGCCAAGTCCCAGTGCGCCGCCGTGCCGGCGCGCACGCCGTAGATGCCAAAGGTGGTGATGAGCGGGTCGCCTTGCGAATGTTTGCGCTGCGCGAATTGCAGCATGGAGGTTTCCGGATCGGCAGCCTGCGTCGCCGCACTCGTGCCGAACAGGAATACCAACACTGCAACCGCCAAGATGGATTTCATTGTCGACTCACTCGGGTTGAAATTCGATTGCAACGGCACCGTCACGTGCGGCGAATTCGTCCGCGTACCAGTAGCCTGCGACCGCCGCCAGTTCCGTTCCAATGTAAAGCAATGGCACCCGTGCGCGCTGCCAGGGCGGCACACCGGCCTGCTGAAACAGATTTTTCAGCGTCGCATGATGCGCGCGACCGGCGGGCCGAATACGCTCGCCGCCGCTACGAAATGCAACGCGCACCCCGGCGGCGCACGCCTCGGCACGCAAGCCGGCGCCCTGCTCCCGGCGCGGGGCTAAGGTGCCGGCGCCAGCGATATGGAGCGGCGCGTCGAGATTCCACGTCCACTGCTGTGACGCGTCGAAGCCAGGCACTGGCGGCAGCGCATACAGCGCATCCCGATAGCGCCGCACATCCGCGCCTGGCCAATGCATGCGCGGTTCGGCATCGGCGGCCGCATGCAACACATCGCGTTGCAGGCGCTCCAAATGACGCTGTTGCGGCAGCGGCAAGCCCAGCTGCTCGATCCAAAAACGCAGCACGTTACGTTGGCGGGCCGGCGATAAGCACAACAGCTTGGATACGCTTAGTCCTGACCCCTTCCCCGCCGGCGGCGGAAGTAATCCTGTATTTCGCTTAGCGAGCTCCGCAATCGCCAAAGCAGGTGTTGGCGGGATAGCTACCGCATGCAAGTCTGCCCGCGCCGACACCTCCAACACCTCCGCTGCCTCGGCGCATAGCTGCGCGCTGCGCGCTAATGTCACACTTGCGGCTGGCCAGCGCCGCTGCAAGCGCGGCAGAATTTCGTGGCGCAGGTAATTCCGGTCAAAGCGCGTGTCGCTGTTGCTTGGGTCATCGATCCAGTGCAGTTGTTGCGCAAGCGCATATTCGCGCAGGGCCGCGCGCGAACACTCCAGCAGCGGCCGCGCCAGCCAACCATGGGCAAAGCGCGACAGCTCCGCCATGCCCGCCAAGCCGCGCGGTCCGGCGCCGCGCAACAACTGTAATAACAAGGTCTCAGCTTGGTCGTCTTGATGATGTGCAGTGAATAAAACATCGCCGGGCTGCAAAAGCCCGGTAAACACCGTGTAACGCGCCACGCGTGCGGCATCTTCAGGACTTGTGCCGACGAGCGCACGGGCATCGACGGCACGCACCTCGCACGCGACACCCAACTCTGCGCACACCTGCACGCAATGTTGCGCCCACTCTGTTGAACTCAGTTGTAATCCGTGATTAACGTGAATCGCGCCCAATTCCACGCCGGGAAACTGGGCGCGCAATTGCACCAACGCGTGTAACAACGCATGTGAATCGACGCCACCGCTATAGGCAACGAGATAACGCGGCGCGCGCGCTAAGCGCGCAATAAACGGCAGCAATCCGGCAGGTGAAAAGGACATGAACGGTAGTGTAGCGGAGTCGCGTGGCGATAGGTAAAAGACCAGCGCAGCGCGTGCAACCGGCTACTTCACCGTTCTTTTTACTTCCTTGGCGGGTGCTTTTGCGGGCGGCGCCGGCAGCTTTGGCTTTTCTTTCAGAGATGGTTCATGAAACTGCCCAAGCTTCATCAGATGCTGGTAGCGCTGCTCGACTAATGTTTCGATCGGTACCGCATCCAGTTGTTGCAGCGTTTCGAGCAAGGTGTTCTTGAGCGTTTGCGCCATGATATTGGGATCACGGTGCGCACCACCCAGCGGTTCGGGAATCACGCGATCAACCAGATTGAGTTCTTTCAAACGCTTGGCGGTGATGCCCAGCGCAGCGGCGGCTTCAGCCGCTTTTTCCGCGCTTTTCCACAGAATCGACGCACAACCTTCCGGTGAAATTACCGAATAGGTGCTGTATTGCAGGATCATCATGCGGTCGCCCACGCCGATGGCCAACGCGCCACCGGAGCCGCCCTCGCCCACCACGGTGCAAATAATCGGGATGGTCAACTGCGACATCACGAATAAATTACGCGCGATGGCTTCGCTCTGGCCGCGCTCTTCGGCATCCATGCCCGGGTAGGCGCCGGGCGTGTCGATAAATGTCAACAACGGCAACTTGAAGCGCTCGGCCATCTGCATCAGGCGCAGCGCCTTGCGATAACCTTCCGGACGCGGCATGCCGAAGTTGCGTTTGACTTTCTCTTTAGTATCACGGCCTTTTTGCTGGCCGATGATCATCACCGGCCGCCCGTCCAGCCGGGCGATGCCGCCGACAATCGCTGGATCGTCGGCAAAGGCGCGGTCGCCGTGCAGCTCGTAGAAATTGGTAAAAATCTTCTCGATGTAATCGAGTGTGTAAGGGCGTTGCGGATGGCGCGCCAGTTGAGAGATTTGCCAGGGTGTCAGATTTTTAAAAATGGTTTCCGTCAGCGCGCGGCTTTTCGCTTCCAGACGCGCAATCTCTTCATTGAGATTGATTTCCGCATCGCTGCCAACGTGCTTAAGCGAATCGATTTTTGCTTCGAGCTCAGCAATAGGTTGTTCGAAATCCAGAAAATTTAGATTCATAGCGATTCGCAGGGCACCGGTCAAAAATGGAGGGCTTATTCTACACCAATCCGCAACTTAGGTAGGAGGGCAAACAACCTTGGTAATCATCCAAGCGGCGCACTGCAAAGGCAGCGCGCGGCGCAACTCACCCACCCCCTAAACCTGCCGATAGAGTCTCCAGTACGCACGCATCAGGCACCCCTATGCATTTCCTGTTTTCAACCCGCTCTGCTGGCGTTCGCCCGATTTGGGATGGCTTTGCTGCGAGCCTGATTTTAGCCTGTACGGCCGCACTTGGAATTGCCGGCGTCTGGTATGTCGCCGGTGAGCATTTGCGTTCTGAAGTGCGCGACGACTTGGTGCGCTTGGCCATGGTGGTGGCAGCCAATCTTGATCCCGAGCTGCACGACTCGCTGACCGACCCCGCGCAAATGGATGGCGCAGATTACCAGCGCGCGCTCATTCCACTGCGCGCGATGCGTGCCAAGGCCTCGGGAATTAAATATGTCTACACCATGGTCCGTCGCGACGGAAAAATTCGTTTTGTGCTCGATGCGGCTGAGCCCGGCGATCACGACGGCGACGGCGTGGAAGATCGTTCTGCATTAGGTGAAGTCTATGAAGATATCGATGCTGGCATGTTGATCGCCTTCGGCGATGCCACCACCCCCGGCCGCGCCATTGCCAGCGAAGCGCCATATAAAGACAAATGGGGCAGCTTCATGACGGGCTATGCACCGTTCTACAACCGCCAGGGACAACCCTCCGGCGTGGTCGGCGTGGACCTGCTGGCTGATGACTATTTGCAGCGGTTGGCGGAAGCCAAACAAGCCGCGTTACTGGGTGCGATTCCCGCCATGCTGGCGGCAGTGCTGGCGGGAATCGTCGTCTTCGTACTACGCCGCCGTGCTGCGGCTCAACTGGCCGAGTTACAACAGGCCAAAGATCACGCCGAATACGCCAGCCGTGCTAAGGGCGATTTTCTGGCGGTCATGAGCCATGAAATCCGCACGCCGCTGGGCGGCATCATCGGCATGACCGAACTTGCGCTCGACACGCACCTGGATGCGGAGCAGCGTGAATATCTGGAAGCTGCACGCGGTTCAGCCGGAACACTACTTGCCATCATCAACGACATTTTGGATTTTTCAAAAATCGAAGCCGGCCGGGTCGAACTGGACATTCTGCCCTATCCGTTGCGCGACACACTCGAAGATCTCGTTGCCAGCCTGGCATTTCCTGCGCACCAAAAACACCTTGAGCTGATTGTTGACATTAACGACGACGTGCCCGAACAGGTCATTGGTGATCCGACCCGGATTCGGCAGGTGATTCTGAATCTGGTCGGCAACGCCTTGAAATTCACCGACCACGGCGAAGTGGTGGTGCAGGTAAGCACGCTCGACGCTGCAAGCCCGGCGCCGTGGTTGCACTACTGCGTACGTGACACCGGCATCGGTATCGCTGCGGATAAACTCGATTCGATTTTCGAATCATTCACGCAAGCCGATTCTTCCACCAGCCGCAAATACGGCGGCACGGGCCTTGGCTTGACGATTTGTAAACGGCTGGTGGAGTTGATGGGCGGACGCATCTGGGTAGACAGCGTGCCGGGGCAAGGCAGTGGCTTTAATTTCACCGTGCCATTGCGCGCCGCTGAAGCTGGGGCACCCGCCTGGCCCGCAGCGCTGCTCGAAAAAAACATTCTGATCGTCGAAGGCAATCTGACTCAAGCACACGCCATGCAACGCCAGTTGTGCCGCGCGGGAATGCGTGTCGAAGCTGTTACCAGCGGTTCCGCCGCATTGGATGCATTGCGCCAGGCCCTCGAAACTAAAGCGCACTTTCAAGCCGTATTAATCGACAGCCACATGCCCGGCCTGGACGGCTTCGATCTGGTCAAAATGATCGCGCCGTTTGCTGCGGCCTACGGCGAAATCATCATGGTGTTGCAGCGCGGCATGTTAACCGACGAGGCTGAACAGTGCCGCAGCGCGAATATTCGCTACTTCGTAACCAAACCACTGCGCACGGCCCGGCTCATGACTGCCTTGGTCAGCGCTATCACCGGCATCGATTTGGACAAAGGAACCACTGCGCGACAAATAGCGCAGCGTGAATTGCAGATATTGCTGGCGGAAGATAACGAAACCAATCAACTGTTCGGTACTCGCCTGCTGGAAAAAGCCGGGCACCACGTGACCGTCGCTGCGAACGGATTACTGGCCGTGGAACTCGCGGCGACTCATCACTACGACATTATTCTGATGGACGTGCAAATGCCGCAGCTCGACGGCCTCGCCGCAACACAACAGATACGCGCACGCGAGGCCGCCTTAGGCACGCACACACCCATCATCGCAATGACTGCAAACGCTACCCCCGAAGACCGGCATATGTGTCTTGCCGCCGGTATGGATGGGTTTCTGTCGAAACCGGTGCGCAGTGACGAAATCATTGCTGTAGTTCAGCAACATACCGGCGGCGCGGATAACGTAGAAAATGCTCAGCGCATTGAAGTCAACACTTGGGCCAAAGATTGCGATCAGCCCGCTTGCGATGGAACTCCTGAAGTTTTCAATATTTCGGCAGCATTGCAGCGTCTGGATGGCGACGAAGATTTATTGCGCACGGTTGGCCGCAGCTTCCTAGAACACTTAACAAGCATGCAAAACCAAATCGATGATGCAGTTAAACGCCAGCATAATGACGATATTCGCCGCTCTGCCCACGGCTTAAAGGGAGCGCTGCTTAACTTATCGGCAACGCGTGCGGCAGAGCTTGCACTACAGATGGAAAAAAGCGGACGCGAAGGAAATTCGCACGATGCGAGCTTGCAATGGGAAACACTGCAAATAGAACTGGCATTACTTAGACCGACAATGGAAAAATATTGTCAACA
>JACQEQ010000346.1 GCA_016200445.1 Gammaproteobacteria bacterium
CGGATCACCGAGCCGGTGCCCATGCTGTCTTTGTGTTCCAGCGCACCGTCGAGCACGTAGCTGATGATTTCCATGTCGCGATGCCCGTGGGTTGGAAAGCCTTGTCCCGGTTGCACGCGATCTTCGTTGATCACGCGCAACGCGCTGAAACCCATCTGCTGCGGATCGAAATAATCGGCGAATGAAAACGTGTGATAGCTGTTCAGCCAGCCGTGATCGGCGTGGCCGCGCTCCTGGCTCTTGCGTATCTGTAACATGCGGCGCTCCTTTCGAGTATCCGCATAAGATAAGGGCGGCACTGCAAAATTTCAAAGCGGTCGAGTCGGTCGTGGTTATTAAATACCGGGGAATTAACAGGACTTGCGCAGATCGTGCGGAACGTTGACAAATTGAAACAGCATAAAAACACAATCTCGCAGCGCTACTGCGCTACGAGATTGTTGCGCGTTACTTAACTTCGATGGTGATTTTCTTCGAAGCAACCACCGGCGCATGCGGCATGTGTGCGCCATCGGCAAACATCAATTGCAAGGTGTGCTTGCCCTTGGGCAGTTCCACCGTCGCTTCAGTCTGCGCGGCGCCGAAATGCACATGCTGCGCGTCTTTGCCGATGGGCTGATCGGCCGCTGGCAAATCAGCGTCGATGATCAAATGATGATGCCCGGAATTGGCTTGCGTGGAGCCGGCCTTATCTACGACCATGCCCTTCACACCGAAAACCACCTTCACTGGGCTCGTGACCACATCGCCGTCTTTAGGCGACATGATCGAAACTTCGGCACCGGCCGGCGACGGTGATGCGGCTTGCGCCAAACCTGCCAGTGCACTAATAACGACACTCAAACCTAACGAAATAACTTGTTTGCTGCTTACCATGGTTTCACTCCTGTTGAGATCCAAATTTAGATCCATTGTTGTCTACACGGAATTGCACTCAGAGCCTGTTCAAGAACTCACTGGAGGGATGCAGTGCAAGGCAAAATCGAACGAAGCAGCGGAGCATACACGTCGTATGTGAGCATGCTCGGCAATTGCTCCATGCATTGCTCTACCTCCGGCATCCCTGCCGTCGTGAGTTCGATTTTAACGCCGCAATACGCCCTCCAGTGAGTTCTTGAACAGGCTCTGACCCGACTAACTGTTGGGCTGACTACATATACCCGATCTGCACGCACGGATAAAGCGCACAGCGCAAACTTAAGTACAATACCGGCACCAACTGGTTAACCCACGAGATGCCCGCATGAAATCGCTCAGCAAAATATTTCTGTCCGGATTAGCGGCGATTCTGCCGATGGCAATCACGATTTATATTTTGTTTTGGCTAGGCTCGGGTGCGGAAAACCGGCTCGGCGGATTTATACAACTGATCATTCCTGCGGAATATTATTGGACCGGCATGGGTTTGATCGCCGGATTGATCATCGTGTTTGCCGTCGGCCTGTTGTTGAATGCCTTGGTGATTCGCAACCTGTTCGTGTGGGGGGAAGCATGGCTGGCAAAAGTGCCGCTGGTGAAAACCTTATACGGCTCGATCCGCGACTTGATGAAGTTCGTTTCCAACTCGAAGGGCAAACAGATGGGGCAAGTCGTGACTGTTAAAATCGGCGAGCCGGATATTCTGGTGCTGGGTTTCCTGACTAACGAAAATGTTAGCTTTATCGACAAAACCTTGCGCCCCGATCTAGTCGCCGTGTACTTGCCGCTGAGTTATCAGATCGGCGGGCACACCGTACTGGTACCCCGCTCGTCGGTCAAACTCGCCGAGCTACCGATGAACGAAGCGATGCGCTTTGCCATCACTGCCGGCATGGTGACCGGCGAACACAAAGAACCGCCTAAACATCCCCCGGGGTAATTTGTCGTGACCCGTCCGCTGTCTGACCGCGCACTGATTTCAATTGTCGGCACGATTCAATTCATCAACATCATCGACTTCATGATGGTGATGCCGCTGGGGCCGGACTACGCACTGGCGCTGGGCATCGCTACCTCCAACATCGGTGTGCTGGGCGCCAGCTACTCGGCCGCAGCAGCCATCTCGGCATTGTTGGTCGTGGGCTGGCTGGACCGCTTCGACCGGCGCACGGTCGTGACATTTGCAATGCTGGGCCTGGCTGCTGGCACGGCCGCAGGCGCACTGGCCACCGACATGAACACGCTACTCGCCGCGCGCATCGTCGCGGGCACGTTCGGCGGACCGGCCACGTCGATGGCCATGACCTTAATCATCGACCAGGTTGCTCCCGAACGCCGCGGGCGGGCGCTGGGCGCGGTGATGGGCGCGTTTTCAGTCGCCTCGGTACTAGGCGTGCCTGCGGCGCTGGAATTGGCGCACTGGGGCGACTGGCGCACGCCGTTCATTGTAGTGTCACTGCTTGGCGCCTTGGTCGCGCTTGCTGCACGCTTATTGCTGCCGCCGATACATGGCCACGTGTTGGCTGCGCAACAACGGCCCATATGGGGATTCCTCTCGCTGTTCACGCGCAGCACCCCGCTGCTCGCTTACAGCGCCACCGGCGCCGCGATGCTGGCCGGTTTTTTGATCATCCCCAATATCTCCGCCTTTGTGCAATTCAACCTGGGTTATCCGCGCGAACACTTGGGCTTGTTATATCTGGCGGGCGGCGGCGCCAGTTTTTTTACCATGCGCGCAGCGGGACGCTATGTTGACAAATATGGCAGTGTGCCGGTGGCGTGGGTGGGGACCGGTCTGCTCCTGATCTGCCTGTTGTTCGGCTTTGTGTGGCGCACCTGGCCGCTGCCGGTGCTGGCGATCTATATTCTGTTCATGGTCGCGATGTCGACGCGCAACATTGCCAGCACCGCGCTGATCTCGCATGTGCCGCAAAATTTCGAACGTGCGGGTTTCATGTCCGTCAACTCGGCGGTACAAAACTTAGCAGCGGCCCTGGGCGCAGCGGCGTCGGCGTTGTTGTTGAGCGCAGAAGCGAGCGGCGCACTGATCGGCATGAGCAGAGCCGGTCTGTTGGCGATGCTTTGCGCCACCGCAGTGCCGTTGCTGTTATTGAAAATTCAGCGGCGCGTACGTCACGCAGCGATGGCTCCCGGCGTGCTGCCTGAGTAGAATCACGCCTCCGATACGCTTACTCCACGTTATTGTAGAGACCCGTCCCCATGCATACCCAACGCCGCCTGCTGTTCCTGATTTTTGCGTTCTCGGGATTTTCCGGGCTGATTTACGAATCGATCTGGACGCATTATTTAAAGCTGTTTCTAGGCCATGCGGCGTATGCGCCGGTACTGGCTGCACGCCTGTTGGCGGCGCACGCCTATACCGGCGCATCGATTCCGTATTTGCCCTAGCTGATACCGGGACGGCTAACGCCGCAGTGGCTCCCGGCCTGTTGCCTGAGTAGAATCGCACAGGACAACTCAAGGACAAACCGGCGACGTGGACTCCTCAAGCGATTCGTTTAGCGCATTTATACAAGAACAATTCACAGCGCTCTCCTCACCTACAGCCGGTATGCAACTGGGCGTATTGATTATCGCCGCCGCCGTTGCGTGGTTGGCGCATCGGCGCGTACACGACTACTTCAATCGCTTGTCCACGCAAACACCGCTCCAGCAGATGCTGGTGCATGCCGTGCAAATTCTCGCATTTCCGCTCGTAATGGTAGCGGGCGTATTAATCGGCCGCAGCATCCTGTCGCACACCCATTGGAAAGTCGCCGTTCTCAACATATCGCTACCGGTGCTGTTGTCGTTGGCTGCGATACGCTCGCTGATGTACTTACTGCAAATCGCACTGGGCCCCGGACGTGGCTTGAAAACCTGGGAAAACGTTATTGGCACCGTGATTTGGGCACTGGTCGCCTTGCACTTGATCGGCTGGCTGCCGGAAGTGCTGACCTGGATGGACGAGATAGCGTTCACCGTCGGCCAAGCGCGTGTGTCGGTGTTGACATTATGCAAACTGGCAGCATCGGTGGCGGTTTGGTTGCTGCTGGCGCTGTGGATTGCGCGCGTGATCGAAAGTAAGTTACAGCAGTCGTTGCAACTGGACGCCGGCACTCGCCTGGGCCTGGCGAAATTCAGCAAAGTGTTGCTGCTCACGCTCGCCGTGTTTATTGCACTGAATTCCGTCGGAATCGACCTCACTGCGCTCACGGTCTTCGGCGGCGCGCTGGGCGTGGGTCTGGGCTTCGGATTACAACGCATCGCCAGTAATTTAATCAGCGGTTTCATTCTGGTCTTCGAACGCTCCATCCGCCCCGGTGACGTCATCACCGTCGGCAAGAGCTCCGGTCAAGTCAAAGAATTACGCGCACGCTACATCGTGGTGCGCAGCCGCGACGGTATGGAAATACTCATTCCCAATGAAAACCTGATTATCGCTGAAGTGACCAATTGGACTTACAGCGACCGCAATGTATGCGTCAAGGTGCCGGTGCAAATTAGCTATCACGACGACCCGACGCTGGCGATGCGCGTGATGCTCGATGTAGCCCGCGCCAATCCGCGCGTGCTCGCCGAACCCACGCCGGGTTGCCTGCTGACCGCCTTTGCCGAAAATGGTATAGACCTGGAACTTAATGTCTGGATCAATGACCCGGAAGATGGCATCGGTAACGTTCACTCGGAAATCTTGCTCGCCGTGTGGCACGCCTTTAAGCAACAACATATCACCTTTCCATGCCCGCAACGCGAGATCGTCATCAAAGCGATGCCGCCGCGCGAACCACTATTGTAGAGACCCGTCCCCATGCATACCCAACGCCGCCTGCTGTTCCTGATTTTTGCGTTCTCGGGATTTTCCGGGCTGATTTACGAATCGATCTGGACGCATTATTTAAAGCTGTTTCTAGGCCATGCGGCGTATGCGCGGCGTTCAAATGGAGCAGTGCGGCGCTGTTGATTCTGCCGCAGTCGATGCTGTTGGGGATGACGTTTCCGTTGTTGAGCGGTGCGCTGATCCGCCGCTATCCGGCGCAGCCGGGGGCGACGGTGTCGATGCTGTATTTTACTAACAGCATCGGCGCGGCCATCGGGGTGTTGGTCAGCGGCTTTGTGTTGATTGAAGCCATCGGCCTGCCCGGCACGATAGTGTTTGCAGGCGGATTGAACATCGTGCTGGCGTTGCTCGTGTGGCGAATGGTACGCGCACAATCCTCTGAGGAACCGCAGTTCACTCTCACCGCTACGACGCCGATGCCGTACCAGGCGCGGCGTTGGCTGGTGTTTTTTTTAGGCATCGCGGCCTTCACCGGGGCGGCGTCGTTTATTTACGAGATCGCGTGGATCCGCATGTTAGCGCTGGTGTTGGGCAGTTCGACGCATGCGTTCGAGTTGATGTTGAGTGCGTTCATTCTGGGCTTGGCGCTGGGCGGGTTGTGGATTAAGCGGCGTATCGATCGCATCGCGCAGCCGGTGCGGTTTCTGGCCGGGGTGCAGATTCTGATGGGGGTGATGGCGGCCAGTACCTTGTTCATCTACCACCAAAGCTTTGATGTGATGGCTTGGCTGGTGAATCACTTGAGCAAGGATGACACCGGCTATGCGTTATTTAATCTGGCCAGCCATGGCATCGCGGCGGTGATTATGGTGCCGACCACGTTTCTGGCCGGGATGACCTTGCCGCTGCTGACGTTTACGTTGCTGCGCCATGGGCATGGGGAGAAGAGCATCGGCGGGGTGTATGCGGCCAATACCTTGGGTGCCATCGCCGGGGTGTTCTTTGCGACGCATGTGGGGATGCCGGGGTTGGGCTTGAAGGGCTTGTTATTAACCGGTGCGGCGCTGGATGTGGCGCTGGGCATGGTGTTGTTATGGTGGTTTCGCGAGCGGCTGGCGTTGCATTGGGTGACGGCGGCCACCGCGTTGGGCGCGGGGGCGCTGGCCTTTACTCTGGCCGCCGCGCCGATGGATTTGTCGCGCATGGCTTCGGGGGTGTATCGCACGGGAAAAATATTTAGTCCCGGCCTCGTCAACCTGTACCACAAAGATGGCAAAACTGCGTCCATCGATTTGATCCAATCCTCAGCTACACAGACCGAGCGCAATGTCAGCATCACCACCAATGGCAAACCGGATGCCATGATTAACATGGTCAGTTCCGGCGCACCCAGTCCGGATGAAAGCACGATGGTCATGGCGGGCGCCCTGCCGCTGGCGTTGCACCCGACCGCAACGCGCGCCGCCGTGATCGGCATGGGCTCGGGCTTGAGCACCCACACGTTGTTGTCGGCCAATCAGTTGGCCAGTGTCGATACCATCGAAATCGAACCTTCGGTGATCGAAGCGGCCAACGGCTTTCGGCCGCGCGTCGAGCTGGCGTACAGCAGTCCGCAAAGCCATTTTCATATCGACGATGCGAAGAGTTTTTTTTCCACTTACAACCAGCACTACGACATTATTTTGTCGGAACCGTCCAATCCCTGGGTGAGCGGGACGGCGGCGTTGTTTACCGAAGAGTTTTATAGCTTGGCCAAACGCCATCTCGCACCGCAAGGGGTGCTGGTGCAGTGGCTGCAAACCTATGAAATCAACGATGAGCTGGTGGCTTCGGTGCTTAAGGCGTTGGGGCGGCAGTTTGAGCACTATGTTATTTATGCGGCTAACTACAGCGATTTGGTGATCGTGGCGCGCGCCGATGTGCCGATTCCGCTACCCAGTGAGAATGCATTCGAGCAACGCGGAACTCGCACGGCGTTAGCACGCGTCGGCATCCACAATGCGCAGGATCTGGAATTACACCGCATCGGCGACCAACATTCGCTGGCGCCGCTGTTTGCTTCCTACCCGATCCGGGCAAACTCCGATTATTTTCCGGTGCTCGATCTGGGCGCGACGCGCGCGCGTTACCTGCACACCGATGCGGCCAATATTATTGCGTTCCGCAATGCCGGCGTGCCGGTACTTGAAATGTTAAACCCCCCAGCGCCGAAATTTTCTGCCAGCGCAGCAAGTAAAGACTATTACTACAGTCGCGCTCAGTACACCCGCACCGCAGTGCAACTGCTTGACTATTTCAGAAGCGGTGGCAACGACTCTGCCTTAGCCGAGGTCGACAGCACCTTGGCAAATAACGCACGCTTCGTCCAAGGCGCATTCATCGAGTGCCGTATCGACCCGGCGAAAGACACTTGGTTACGCGAAGTCTCTGCCGTTGCGAATCTGATGATTCCGCAGCTGTCACGAGAAGAAATGTCGGAAGTATGGCAACGCGTCGGCGCGTCAGCGTGTTTTGGCACACTCAGCCAACAACAACGCAGCTGGGTGGGCATCTGGGCCGCCGTATCACGCCGTGATCCCGCCGGGATGTTAAAACTTGCGAGCGCACTGTTGCCCAATGCCTTAGCCACGGTCGGCCCGATGCATACTGAATACCTGTTGTTGTGCGCGCTGCTGGGCACAGTTATGCAGAATGACTACCCTGCTGCGCAACAACTCTGGGCACAATACGCGCCCGCTCTTTATCAAGCGTATAAACCGGCTCTGGTTGCGCGACTGCTCGCAGCCCATGCTTACAACGGCACCCCAATTCCGTACCTCCGCTAACTTCGAAATCTAAAGAATCCCCCCGCTCTGTCGTAACAAAGAGCGGGTTCCCGGAGATTGTTACCGCCGCAATTCAACACGAATGCGCGCGCCAATGTTGAGATTACGATGCCTGTCGTCACTTCAAACACAACGCAGCTGACACCACAACAGGTCACGCTCGAAAAAATTCAGGCACGCATGGACAAGCTCGGCGACCTGCCAGTATTCAGCGCCAGTGTTAACCGCATCCGCATGATGAGTTCGAGTGAAGAAACCGAGGTCACGGAGCTCGCTACTGAAATCACTAAAGACGCGAGCCTGACTACTAAATTACTGCGCGTTGCGAATTCCCCCTATTACGCACGCGGCAGCAGCAAGGTGGGGATTGCTTCGCGCGCCGTGGTGATGCTGGGTTTCGACACCGTGCGCAGTATTACGCTGGCGATGAAAGTGATCGACAGCTTTCAGTACCAACACCCGCAGATCAACATGAACTCGTTGCTGGTGAAGTCGTATTTGTCGGCCGGGTTCGTGCGCGAAATCGCCTTTAAATCCAGCGTGAAAGACCCAGAAGAAAGTTACACCTGCGGCTTGTTGCACAACATGGGTGAAATCATCGTCGCCGTTACGTTGCCGGAAGATTATTTGAAAATGTCGGCCATGGTTGAACAAGGGCAATCTACATGGGAAAAGGCGCAATTCAACGTCCTGGGCGCCAGTATGAAACAGCTCGCGCAAGAGCTATTACGCAAGTGGGAATTTCCAGGGCAGGTAACGCAAACCGTAGCCGATTTTGCCAAGTCCGCCAAGGGGCCAGTGCGTAACAGCCAGGAACTGAACCGCGCGCTCGCCAGCTATAGCGCGCAAGTCATGGATAGCCTGTACACACCGAATACCAGTCCGGATATTGACTACCAGAAATTGCTGCTCGATCTGCAGGAAGTTTCCGGCCTGCGCGGTGACGCGCTGACCGAGTGCCTGAGCAGGTCGTTTAAAATGTCGTGCGATCTGGCGGAACAATATGGTTTGGATAAGAAAATGCTCAAACCAAAGATGGTCGGTAGCGGCGAAGATCCGCGCAACAAGACCGCACGCAATTTGGCCTATCTAGTCAGCGCCGCGAGCGGCCAGGCGCCCGTGGAAGCAGGCGCAGCAGAGACCACGCCCAATGCCAACACTCCTACTGGTACCGATAAAGCCGCTGACACCCCTAAAAAAACAACCGACACCAGCAGTGTAGTGCGCGGCGACTCGGGAGCATTTCTCAACGTGCTGCACGACATCACCATGATGATCACGCAGAAGACCGACATCAACGCCATCTTCGGAAAAATTCTGGAAGGTATTCATCGCGGCGTGGGTTTCGATCATGCGATGCTCTGCTTAATGACACCCGATCGCATCCGTTACAAAGCGCGCTTTGCGGTGGGGACGAATGCCGATGCCCTAAAAAAATATTTCTCGGCCGATGTAAATGTCAAAACAGATTTGTTTTCACGCGTAGCGCTTAATGGCGAAGAGTTGTTGATCAAAGATGCTCACGACGAGCGCTGGCGCAGCTTATTAAAAAATGATTTTGTCACCTCCACCGGTGCTGAGACCTTTGTCGTCACGGCACTGAAACTCGGTGAAAAGAGCATTGGTTTTTTTTACGCCGATACTTCACTGAGCAAGGGTGTGATCACACCCGAATTATTTCGCGGTTTCGTGCAGCTGGTCTCCCAGGCACGCATCGCGCTGAGCATTAGAAAATAACCGCACTTCCATCGGCATGCGCTGGATTTTTTCCAATACCCGGCGGCGCATATGAATCGGCCACCAGTCGTAGAGAAAGATCTGCATCGGCCGCCACATCGCCACCCAGCCACTGATCAGCAAGCCTTCTTCCAGAATCTGTTCGACCGTGCCATGTCCAATCAGCGCAACTAATTTGCGCAGACTGATACACAAAAACAAAAAAGCCAGACCAATAAGTAACGACCCGCGCCCTTGTCGCAAGGTGTAGATCACTTCGTTGCGTGCGAGCTTCGCGCGATACCCGAAATAATTGCGTACCGCCTCCGGCAGACTGTGCAAATTGCCGCCCGCAGCGGGCGCCGGTAGATAGAACACCAGCTTGAGTGGCGTTTTCAGGTGAAATTCACGCACCGAGTCGACGATGTAGGCCTGCGCATCTTCGTCTAAATCCTTGTCGATGAATGGCGCGGGATCGAGCGAATTAAACATCTGGCGCACATCGTTTAGCTTGATCTCGATCAAGTAAGTTTCACCTTCGCGTTGATAGCGAGTTTCCACGTGCATGCTCCCGGCTACGGTTCAATACTGCGCCATTACAATGTATGCTGCGCACGAAGCTAAAACAACGACACCGCTTGCCAGGAGGAATCATGAGCGCATCCGAAATTGACACTCTGAATCGCCGTTTCGGCATTCCCAATCATCTGCATTTTTCCACTGGACCAAGCGAGTTCGTGCTCGCCGAAATTAATAATTTTCACGCCCGCGCGACCTTGTGTTTGCAAGGAGCACAGGTATTAACGTTTCAACCCATTAATCACGACCCGGTACTTTACCTCAGCAAGGCAGCGCGTTACGTTGCCGGCAAATCGGTGCGCGGAGGTATTCCGGTGTGCTGGCCGTGGTTCGGCCCGCACGCGACCGATGCACAAAAACCGGCGCATGGCATTGCGCGCAGCTCGCTGTGGCGCATCATCGAAACCAGCGCATTGAATGACGGCGCAACCCGCGTGGTGTTGGAGCTCGCACCGCTACCCGAACACCGCATCCTCTGGCCGCATGAAGCGCGCGTGCAATTGCATGTCAGCGTGGGTCCGACACTGATGGTGGAACTGGTAACCCAGAATGAATCCGCACAACCGATTCAAATCAGCGAAGCGCTGCATACCTATTTTCAGGTGAGCGATATTGAAAAGGTCAGCGTGTCCGGCTTAGATGCCTGTAAATATATCGATAAAGTTACCGGTGGTGCGCCAGCAATTCAGCAACAGGCGATCACCATTCATGGCGAAACTGACCGGGTGTATATGAACACTGCAGCGGAATGCGTGATCCACGACCCAGGTTTACGCCGTCGCATTCATATCGCAAAAACAGGTAGCCGTTCTACCGTGGTGTGGAACCCATGGAATGATAAGGCTTCGAAGCTCGGCGACATGGGCGATGACGGCTATCGATCCATGCTGTGTGTCGAAAGCGCCAATGCACTCGATGATAGCGTTAGCATTGCAACGGGAAAGGAACACCGCTTAACGACCATTATCAGTGTTGAACGCGCGTAACCGGCTAATTCCAATTCGAAGCGATACGTCGTTGCCCTGGCTTGCCGTGCCTACAGCACTGTCTACCGCAGGGCGCCTCGTCTCGCTTCGAAGTGGAAATGGAATAATTTACTAGGAGCCGTTGGGAAGCAGCATTAATAGCAACACACCCAGCACGATGCGATAGACAGCAAACAACGTGAAGCGGTGCGATTGAATATACCGGAGCAGCCACTTCACTACGACAAAGGCGGTGATGGTCGACACCCCAAAGGCAATGCTGAGATCACCCCAGTTTTCTTGGGCCACGTTGCCGTGCTTGGCGACATCGAATAATAATTTTCCGCTCGCGGCGAACATGGGTGGAATACCCACCAGGAAGGCAAATTCAGTCGCCGCCGCGCGGTTGCTGGTGCCCGTCAACATCGCGGCAAATATGGTTGCGCCGGAACGCGAGGTTCCCGGAAAAATCGCTGCGACCACCTGCGCAAGCCCAACAATAATCGCAACTGGCCAGGTAATCTGCGCCTGATCCGGTTTCTTAGCCGCCAGCCATTCCGCAGCAATAATCCAAATACCGCCGATGATCAGGGCCCAGGCAACCGGGGTTACCTTCTCTGGAAGCTTAAAGCCAAGTTTAGTGACCGTCAGGCCAAGTACACCGGTGATCAGAAAC
>JACQEQ010000347.1 GCA_016200445.1 Gammaproteobacteria bacterium
ACGGAATCTTCTCTCCCGTTGCATCCAAGATGATTGAGTCAAGCTGCGGCGCGCTGTGCTTCTCAAGGCCATTGCTCATTAAACTCCAGAGCATGCCGTCTGTAGTGCGCGATAGATTCGATACGATAGCGATCACCTTGACCGCATCGCCCGGCGTGCTCCACTGCCCGATACCGCTGGCCAGCGTGACATCTTCGCGTCGCAGCGGTGCACCGGTATTATCTATCACCAACATGATCAAACTCGGCTCGCCACCGAGGGCGCGGAAATTATAAGTTCCAGTAGGCGCCGTGATCTGCGTATAAACCGTTGACCAATGCATTTGCGCATTCAAGTTCTCATTGTCCCAGTACGCCAATCCGGGCGAGCCCACCGAGCTAATCAGCAAGCTCGCACCACTGACTGTGCGATCTATGCGCACGATGGGGTAATTCGCACGATCACTGTAGCCGCTGGATCTGTCATAGCCCCAAATTGTGTATTCTTGGTATGCCTTAATGAAGGTATAGGCGTTGTCGTTCAACGCACTTTCCACAGCAGCGAAAGTGTTATCACCCGCTGCCTGCCCGCAATAATCCCAAATCGTTCTAATTATGATGTTACCGAACTTGTCGCTCAAATAGCGTGGCCACAGAAAATGCCCGTATTGCATTAAGGGCGGCGTGAATCCGTCACTGAGGTCGTATTGCCCATTGCCGTTGGTGTCTTCATAGGGCTCGCCGATGTAGTTGTAATTATCGTGAATCGCGGGGTATACGATATCCTCCATCCACGTCGCGGTTTGCTCCATGAAGGCGGCATCTTCCTGGTAGGAATAGCCGTTTTGGATCGCATGAAAATATTCGTGTGCTACGGTTACCTTGAGCGGCTTTAACGGGTCGGTATAAAAATATTCCTCCTGGGAAAAATCGTTGTCTAACACCATGTATGAATACGCGCCGTTGGGCCGCCCAGCGTCGTTGCTGAAATTTTCTGCACTGACGTAGCCAAAAATCCGATACTTGCCGAGATTGGTTAAGTAAACATCGTAAAGCTCGTTACCGCCGTTCGTGACCGACGTCGCATCGCTGGGCACGGGTAAATAGCCGTAAGTCGTGTGCTCGGTGGTCCAAACTTCCTCCAGCACATTAGCTACTTAATTAACCCAAGCAGCGCTCGCGGCGTTGGTATCAGCGCTGTAAATTGCTTTGTCGATGTAGTGAATCCTGAACTTCCCGCCTGGCACATCGAAGGTTGTCTCAGGGTGTTTGAAGCTCCACTGCGCCTCCTGCGGATCGGTTGCGCCAATCGGGCGCTGCAGCCATGGCCGGGCGAGTGCTTGCGTGTCGCTGCTTAACTCGTCCCAGTGACGGCGCGCTTGCATCAACAAAATTGTCATGTCCCGACGCATTGGTATTGAAGGCGACGTCGAACTCAACGCAGCGGCGTTAGGCGCTCCTTGCGCTACCGAGGTCAACCCCTGAAAGTCAGCGCGCAGCTTTGCATCCCAATCGGCGGCCGCATGCACCTCAAGCTGCCACAGCGACACCATCATACCGAACACCACCACTAACCCCCGCTGCATACGCTCACTCCCTGATTTTAATTGATTGGCATCACGACAAACAAAGTGTCGTTATGTGGCACATCGACTTCACGGCTCTGCCCTTCGGCTTCGACCGCATAACGGCCAGCCGGTAATTCCATTTGGAAACTGCCAAGGTTATCGGTGCTGGTGGTGAAGCGGGCACGGGCGCGATTAACGACGACGGGTTTATTCGCCAGAAAATTTTCAATTCCGCACACGCCGCTCGCCATTTTTTCTTCCGTCTTCTTGAATACGACGCCGGTGAGATAGCCACCCCGCGTGTCGATCCTGGGTTTCAACACAATCTGCTCATCATCGCGCACGTTAATCTTCAAAGCTTGAATTTGCGGTTCGTAACCCGGCGCGCTGAAAACCGAAATGCGCGGGCCGGTTACCGTATCAGTTGGCACCGTGATAAACCATTCGCCTTGTTCACTCCGCTGCGCCGCAGCAAGTGCATTGCCGTCGAACACTTTCACAATGCAATCTCCACTCGTTTTAGCCGCTGCAAGCGTGCAGCGCGGCAAATTAATGCGCACCTGATTCTGATTCGACGACGCGGTGCTCTCAACGGATGCACAGCCCGTGACACCGCCTATTAATAGCAAGGACACCGTTGCGCCAATCATGATCTGGTTCATAATCCTTCGACTAACTCTCTTGGGCTACCGCACTTCCGTGATTCGAATCACATTCGCAGGCTGTTACTCGCCGGTGCGTCCATCACGATATCCTTTAGATAACGTCATGCTTGACAGTTGTTATCGTCCGCGAATTCGATTCATAAATGCGGCCGGAAATTAAATCATGCCGCTTACCCATCACAGTGTCGGCTACCTTGCACTCGCGTTGTTCGCGCTCGCGTATCTCGTCGTCATCGCGGAAGAGTTTACCCAATTACGCAAATCAAAACCGGTGGTGTTGGCTGCAGGTATTATCTGGGCGTTAATCGCCTGGGTCTATGCACAAAACGGCGATGATCACTCCGTCGCTGCGGCGGTGCGTCTGAACCTGCTGGACTTCGGCGAACTGATGTTGTTTCTGCTCGCCGCTATGACTTACATCAACGCGCTGCAAGAACGCGGCGTGTTCGAGGCATTACGCGTGTGGCTCACACAACACGGGTTCTCGTATCGGCAATTATTCTGGATCACCGGTGTACTGGCGTTTTTTATGTCCGGCGTGGCCGACAATCTCACCACGGCGTTAGTGATGTGTGCAGTGGTGCTGGCAGTAGGCTCCGATAATCCACGTTTTGTCAGCATCGCCTGCGTCGGCATCGTGGTCGCCGCAAATGCCGGCGGCGCATTCACGCCGTTCGGCGACATCACCACGCTGATGGTCTGGCAAAAAGGC
>JACQEQ010000348.1 GCA_016200445.1 Gammaproteobacteria bacterium
GTCCGTCAATCGAAACCCCCCTTCACGCACTACTACCACATAAAGTGGTTGTACACGTGCACTCAGTGGAGGTATTGGCCCGCGTGGTATTGCATGGTGCGCGCGAAACACTTGGCACACTGTTAGCTGGAATCCACTGGGCATGGGTGGACTACGCGAAGCCCGGGCCAGACCTTGCGCAAGCGGTGGTTGCTAGCGTCGCTAAAGACAAAGCTCCAGATGTTCTAGTGCTCGCCAATCATGGTCTAGTCGTTGGAGGGGAGTCGGTTGCCGATGTTAATGAAACAATGCGTTCGGTTATTGGCCGTTTGCGAGTTCAGCCACGGCCATTTCAGGTCATAAACACGGACAATCTGAGTAGCTTAGTCGCTGAATGGGCTTCGCATGGATTTCGTTTGCCGATCGATACGTCGTTACATCGGCTCGCTCAAGATCGTCATTGTCTTAAGCTTGCGCAAGAACGATGGGTTCTATATCCCGATCATGTTGTGTTCCTCGGCGAGATCGTACCTATTGCCGATTCCATTGAAGCGCCGGATGTGTTTCTCGCGCGTTTTGGGGGGTGTCCTCCCTGCGTAATTGTTTCGGGTAAAGCCGTGTTAGTAAGGGAAGGCATCAATCCTGCCCAGGAGGCGATGATCGGATGCTACACAGAGGTTACGTCACGATTGCGAGACCCAGAGAGTGTATTGCCGTTGTCTCGTGGACAGATTGCCGATCTTGTCAACTGGGAGGCAGAGAAGTATCGGCAAAAACTTGCTCGGTAAACGGTAACGTTTCTAACTAGGGGTATTTACGGAAGCGTGCAAGAAAGAATATCTAACGTTTTGCGCGCTATTTGTTGGGGGCTATCTCAGTCGCTGCCTAGAGCTGTCCGCGTTTTCTTGGTGCGCAGTTTAGTAAATATTTTTGTATCTATAGTATTAGCGCAACGAGTTATCAAACCCGGGCCAGTAACCGTATCAGGTTTTATTCGATCGACACTTGGGTTAGGTCAAGGTGCACGTTCGTTTGTCGCGGCATTTCGCGATATGGGTCTGGATGTGCGTGTCTCGGATCTAGGTGATAAGTTTCATCGAAGCGACATAGTGGAAGTTGATCTTGGCAGGCCGCCTCGATCAGAGGAAGGCGGAGTGCTTATCGTGCATCTCAATCCGCCCGAGCTGTCGGCGGGTTTGTTTCACCTCGGTCGGAAGCAGCTTAAGCATAAAAATATAATCGGTTACTGGACGTGGGAATTACCGACGTTGCCGAAGAGCTGGAACTGCGGATTCGATTATGTCGACGACGTGTGGGTGCCCACGAATTTTGTTGCTGGTGCGATTCGGCCGCACACGAAGCTGCCCGTACGAGTCATTCCCTATCCAATCCGGCAGGAGATTCCTTCTGCGTTAGAGCGTGCTGCGTTTGGGATTCCAGATGATGCATTTGTATGTTTAACACTGTGTGATGTGCGATCGAGTGCTGCGAGAAAGAATCCTGTGGGTGCGATACGCGCGTTCCGTAAAGCATTTGGAAATAATGCGCGTGTACGGCTGGTGGTGAAGATAAGTAACTCGAACGATGCGCCAGAGATCATGGCTGAAATTGAGCGAGAAATTGGAAGTACAGCTAATATCAAACTAATGCTTAACACGTTGTCAGTGGCAGATCAGGCCGCGTTAATTCAATGTTCAGACGCAGTTATTTCATTGCACCGCGCGGAAGGTTTTGGATTGGTATTGGCTGAGGCAATGTTACGGGGCAAAGTGGTACTGGCCACCGGGTGGTCGGGGAATATGGACTTTATGAGTGTGGAAAATTCGGTGTTGATCGGGTATCAGTTGGTGCCGATCATGGACCCGCAGGGAATTTATGATCGCAAGCTTGGGCATTGGGCGGAGCCGAATCTTGATGAGGCTGTCACCAAATTACAGGCGTTAGCCGAGGATGATGAATTGCGACGAAAGATTGGAGCTGAGGCGATACGGACAGCCTCTGAATATTTTTCTGATGAACGGTTTCGTGAAGTAATATCGGGATTGCTTGTTTTTTGTGAGCGTACCGACGGTAACGGCCAAGTTGGATTACGTACCGAACGACGTGAATGAAGTTGAAAGTGGCGTTGCTGACCAGGCGGTATGTAACGGTATGTATAAGACATACATCTCATCACTGAGAGATCCAGCTTGATGTTCATATAACCGACATGAAAATTCTTGTGACTGGTGCAGATGGGTTCGTTGGCAGCTACGTCAGTGCGTGGCCAGAAGCGGTACCGTTGGTTGAGCGCGGCCAGCGTGTAGATATTTGTGACGCGTCGACGCTCGCCGCAGCCATCCAGAATATTCGCCCCGATGCCGTGGTACATCTCGCTGCGCAAAGCTTTGTGCCCCAGTCTTTGCGTAATCCTCGCGAGACATATGAAATTAATTTTTTCGGTACACTCAATATACTTACGGCATTACGCGAGAGCGGATTTTCCGGGCGTTTCCTCTATGTGGGGTCGGGCGATATGTATGGCCGGGTTCCAATTGACTCCATGCCCATACAGGAGAACTACCCACTTCGCCCGCGCAATCCGTACGCGGTGAGTAAAGTCGCGGCGGAAGCGTTGTGTTACCAATGGAGCCAGTCTGAGACATTTGAGGTGGTAATGGTGCGTCCGTTCAATCACGTCGGCCCCCGGCAATCCACTCAGTTTGTCGTCGCTGGTTTGGCGCAGCAAATTGCCGAGATCAAACACCAGAAACGTACGCCGGCGGTGGATGTCGGCAACATTGATGTGACCCGCGACTTTACCGACGTGCGCGACGTGGTAAGGGCACACCGCATGGTGCTTGAGCGCGGACGCAACGGCGAAGTGTATAACGTGTGTTCCGGGAACGAGCGTTCGATTCGGTCGATTCTTGATATATTGATTTCAATCTCCGGCGTGAGTGTGCAAGTGCGCCAGGACCCGAGCCGCTTGCGGTCTGCGGAGCAGGAAAGAGTATGGGGGAGTTACGAGAAACTTCACCGCGACACCGGCTGGAGTCCCGAAATTCCGTTTGAACAAACACTCAGAGAAACTTTGACCTATTGGGAAGGGGAAATACGATGACGAAACGCGCGCTGGTTACGGGTGTTACAGGGCAAGATGGCGCCTATTTGGCCAAATTGCTGTTGGACAAGGGTTACATGGTGTATGGACTCCATGCTCGCCGCGCAACTGACACGTTGTGGCGATTGCGTTACCTGGATATTCTCGACCGTGTGCATTTGCTTGAAGGCGACCTCACCGATCTGGCGTCCACGATTCGCAGCATGGTGAAGTCAGAGGCTGACGAGGTATATAACCTCGGTGCACAAAGCTTTGTTGCTACGTCGTGGATGCAGCCGATTTTGACCGGCTACGTTACCGGGCTGGGTGCAGTCAACATGCTCGAAGCGATCCGTCTCACGAATCCGAAAGCGCGTTTTTATCAGGCGTCGACCAGTGAAATGTTCGGCAAGATTCAGGAGCCGATGCAGAGTGAATCCACGCCGTTTTATCCGCGCAGCCCCTACGGTGTCGCCAAGCTTTATGCGCATTGGATGACGGTAAATTATCGCGAAAGTTTTGGAATGCACGCGTCGTCCGGAATTCTGTTTAACCACGAGTCGCCCTTGCGCGGCATCGAGTTTGTTACGCGCAAGGTGACCGATGCCGTTGCGCGCATCAAGCTGGGCAAGCAAAAGGAACTTCGATTAGGCAACATTGATGCTAAACGTGACTGGGGTTACGCGGGAGACTATGTGAAGGCGATGTGGCTCATGCTTCAACAGAACGCGCCGGATGATTTTGTTGTGGCAACGGGACGAACAACCACGGTACGTGATATGTGTCGGATTGCGTTCGAGCGCGTTGGCTTGAATTACGAGCAACATGTCGTGATTGATGAAAAATTCTTCCGACCGGCGGAAGTTGAAGTGTTGCTGGGAAACCCCGCTAAAGCCAAAGAAAAACTTGGGTGGGAAGCGACGACCAAACTAGAAACGTTAAGGCACATGATGGTTGATGCCGAACTTGAGCGCGGGCGAAGGGAAGGGTAGTGCCGTCAATTCCAGTTCCCGTA
>JACQEQ010000359.1 GCA_016200445.1 Gammaproteobacteria bacterium
CGTTGGGGCCGGATCATCAAAACGTCGCCGGTGGTCTAAACAACATTGCCGAGTTGCATCGTGTGCAGGGCCAATATAAGCAGGCCGAGCCGCTCTACCAGCGTGCGCTGGCGATCTTGGAGAAGACGCTCGGCCCAAATAACCCGAACGTGGCGCAGGTGCTTGATAATCTGGCCGAGCTGTACCGGAAAACTGGACGCGTGAAGGATGCCGCAGCGTTGTCGAAACGCGCGGCAGAAATTCGAGCTCCGCAGCACCCAGGGCAACATTGATGTAGTGTGTGCAGGCCGACTACTTTCCCAGGTCTCGACTTTTTCTCACGCGGCGTAGCGCGAACGGCAACAAGCCCAGCAGCGTGATCCATTCCATGCTGGCTGCTGCCTTCGTTTGATTCTTCGCGGATGGGTTGATGGCGGCATTCAGCTCCTCCTTCGAAAGCATGCCATTGAGATTACTGTCCAGATTGCTGAAACTGTCGAGTGCCAGTCCCGGCAATACCATCTGTGCTTCGGAAAGGGTTAATGAATTGCTTTTGTCGGTGTCCGCTATAACGAAGTCTTCCAGCAAGTTTTGCGCAATCTGTTTAAGGTCGGTCAATGCCGGTAAAGGCGTCGGCGTTGGCATTGGAACTGGCGTGGCCGTAGGTACCGGTGTTGGTGTGATCGTGGGAATCGGCGTTGGAGTTGGTGTGGTGCCGCCGCCGTTAACCAGTTTAATGTCCGAACACGAGTAGTAGTTGGATGGGGCAGCGGGGTTGTCGACCATCACCTGAATCAATTGCAGGGTGCAGGCGTCACAGGTCAGCATCGGCAAGGTGATGGTTGCGCGAAACAAATGATTCAGCGGAGTCTCGGGTCCTAGATTATCCACGATGTTATCGAGCAACACGTTGCTATCGAATCCCGCATCGCCCGCCTGCGAAAATGCAATGCGAAAGTGACTCAAATGTTGGACAGTCTCTTCAAACGTGACCTCAAGCGTTTGTCCAGGAGCGAAGGTTACAGGTGCGGTTGTGCGTGCTGCACCGCCGCAGGGATCGGATTTTAGCCCAGTGGCAGTGGTGCGCGGTTTCACGACACCGTTAAGATCCCAGCGCGCATGTGCCGTGGCGAGCGGTGCATGCAGAAAAAGCAGCGCGGCAACTGCCGCGCTCAAGGTAAAACCCCCCATCGTTGTTTTAAGCCTCTGCATTTCCGCCCCCTTAGTCTGTCGATACGGTGTTAGTGACAGGCAGTCTAGAGTGTTGCGCGGGCTAGAAGGTGTGATGCGCATAGAGCGAAACGCGTGTTGCGCTTGGCAACTCGGCGTAAAATTCAGCAGCTGAGCGTTGCGTAACATCGAAACAAGATAAGGAACCGGCACGTGACACTACGACATCCTATAACCATTGCACGCACGCCGTTATTTGCGGCGCTGCGTCGTGCGCTACATGCTGCGCCGCTGCATGCGCCAGACCAACCAGCAGCGTTAAACCGACGAGATTTCCTGAAACGCTCCGTCACGGGCGCCGCCTTGTTAAGCCTTGGCGCTCCGTTGTTGGCGAGTTGCTCACGCGGTGCGCCGCGCATTGTGATAATCGGTGCCGGTATCGCGGGATTAAATGCGGCATATGTACTGAAAAAATCCAGTATCGACGCCACCGTGTACGATGCCAATGACCGCACCGGCGGGCGGATATTGACGGCGCGCGATGCGGCCGGCGGCGGGTTTTACGCTGAGCAGGGCGGCGAATTCATCGATGCCAAACACGCCGACATGCTCGGATTGGCGAAGGAATTCGGTTTGGAAGTCTTGGACCGTAACACGCCGGAGCTGGCGGGGTTTCAGGCTGCATATTTTTTCGGCGGTCAGCATTACAGCGAAGCGCAATTGATCGAAGCACTCAAACCCTTGAGGGAACCTCTTGCCGCCGATGCGCAAGCGATCGGCAACGATATTAGCTACGCAACGGCCAATGCGGCTGCGCAACGCTTGGACGCGCTGTCGCTGAGTGCATATTTGGACCGCCTCGGTACGCGTGGTTGGCTGCGCGAGGTGTTGGAGGTGGCGCATGTCACCGAGTTTGGCTTAGATGCGGACCAGCAATCGGCGCTGAATATGGTGACAACACTCGGCGCCATGCAGCATCCCGCGCCTGTCGGCCGCGAGCGGCGGTATGTAATCAAAGGCGGTAACGACCAAATTATCCAGGTTCTGGCACAACGTCTGGAATCGCAGTTGCGGCTCCGGTATAGATTCGAAATGATCAAGCAGCACGGCGATGGTTATCGCGTATTGTTTCGCGACGGCAACAGCGTGGCAAAAGAAGAGCGCGCCGACGTGGTGATTTTTGCGTTGCCGTTTTCGCTGTTGCGCGAGGCCACGATTGATGTGCCTTTGTCCGATGTAAAACGCAAGGCGATCGAGGCGCTGGGTTACGGCACCAGCAGCAAGTTGCTGGTCGGTTTCAATCAACGCGTGTGGCGCACCGGCCATCACAACGGCGAATTGTTTACCGACGAACCACTGCAAACGGCGTGGGACCATAGTGTGTTACAGTCCGGCACGGGCGCAGGCATGACATTTATGCTCGGCGGACGTCGCGGTGTGGAGGTGGGGCATGATTCGCCCGAGCATCAAGTCAACCGTTTAATCGTAGGCATGGAGCGCGCATTCCCCGCTGCACGCGATGCGCGTGGCGGCAAAATCGCACGCTTTCACTGGCCCACGCACCCGCATAGCAAAGGCAGCACGGCGTGTTACACCGTTGGCCAGTGGACCAGTATCGCCGGGGCAGAGGCGCAACCGGCGGGTAAGATTTTTTTCGCCGGCGAACATTGCAGCCGCGAGTTTCGCGGCTCGATGAATGGCGCCGCCGAGACCGGCCGGCGTGCGGCGCAGTCGGTGTTGACATTATTGACGTCGAGCCGGGTTGGGTAAGTATTTATCCGGATATTCCAGAATGTACGTATGCAATAGATTGATCTCCCGATGTCCCTCGTTACACAGTCGAGGGTTTTCATTCACTTCATACGGAGATTGACCATGAATAAAACCAATGCTGTTTTGTCGGCTGTGTTAGCGCTTTCCTGCGTAACCGCAGTGGCCGAAATGCCAGGCAAGAATGCCCCAGGCGGCAGCGGTACACCGCCGATGCAACAACAATCGCAACAACAAAGCCAGCAACAGATGCAACAGCAGTCACAGCAGCAAGCGGCGGGCGGTCAGCAAATGATGCATCACGACATGATGCGCGAGATGTCTAAAATGATGGAGCAGATGAACAACACCATGCATGACATGTCAGGCGTGATGACCCAGGACCAGACCATGGATCGGACCCGCACACGCGACATGACGCAGTTGATGGAACATATGGCGGATAATTTACGCACCATGGCGCGCGACCTGAAACAAGAAATGCAGTAGTTGGCGCGGTACCTGCGGCAGCTGCGCAGAGTTATGCGGGCCTCGATGCGGGATTTCAGCGCGGCGCATTTAGCTCGACCGTGACGACCAGTGTGACGTCATTAACGCTGTCGGGCGGTTGGATCGGGGACGGCTACGATGTTTTCGCCGCAGTACCGCTGCTGCACCTGAGTGATAATTTTGGCGCAGATGAAACTGGCTTGGGCGATATCGTCGTGCGTGTTGGCCGCAGCAATCTTTACCACACCACTGAAGGGCTAACGCTCGGCGCGAGCGTGTCGATTAAGTTACCCGCAGCGGATGAGAGTAAAAATTTAGGTAGCGGAGAAACCGATATCGGCGGCTTTGTTAACCTGCGTAAACAATGGTCGAGCTTTGATACCACGATGGGTGCCGGTTATCTTGTCGTCGGCGATCCTGCCGGCACGGATTACAACAATGTGACTTTCTTGAGTATCGGGATAGCTAAGCAATTGCCGCGTGGCGGCATGTTTGCATCGTTGGATGGCCGCAGCGCGGTAATTACCGGCACCGACGCGCCGCGCGAGCTCGGGTTTGGCGGTTATTATGTCGTTAACGCGCAGCACGCGTTTTCCATCAGTGCGTTCATGGGGCTGAGCGGCGGCAGCGCCGATTACGGGTTGAACTTAGGCTGGCTCAGACGTTTTTGAGCGGGGTCAAGAATCCCCGTCTGCATTACACTAGCTTTACTTTCTGCCGACTGGATTCCTCCATGCCGTTAACCCGCCGTACAGTACGCATCGCTATCATCGTAGTGCTTGTTATCGCGGGACTCGCATGGGCTACACGCACAGTCATGCACAAAGACCCGATCTCGGTTCTGGTGCAAAATGTCGCGCTTGGGAACGTAGAGTCCGTGGTTGCCAATACCCGGGCCGGCACGGTGAACGCCTGCCGTCGCGCCAAATTGGCGCCGACCATCGGGGGAAAAATCCAGCGACTGCCGGTGCACAAAGGCGACCGGGTGAAAGCGGGTCAGGTTTTGGTCGAGTTGTGGAACGACGATTTAATTGCGCAAGTCACGCTGGCGGAGAATGAATTGCACGCTGCGCATGCGCGCCGCGATGAGGCGTGTCTCAATGCGGCCAATGCGGAACGCGAGGCGGCCCGATCCAACGAGTTGCAGAAGAAAGGCTTGGTGTCGGACGACATACTCGATCGCGCGGTCACAATGAAGCAGGCGCAGGCCGCCGCGTGTGCAGGCGCCAATTCGAACGTTGAAGTCAGCCAGTCGCGTATCGCAGCGGCCCATGCCGCACTGGAGCGCACCGTGTTGAAAGCGCCGTTCGCCGGTTACATTGCCGAGTTGAACGGCGAGCTGGGCGAATATGTCACGCCCTCGCCCCCCGGCATTCCAACGCCACCGGCAGTCGATCTGGTTGACACCAGTTGCCTGTATATTGCCGCGCCCATCGACGAGGTGGATGCCCCTAAAATCCGCACCGGCATGCCGGCGCGCATCACGCTCGACGCCTTTCCCGGCAAGAGTTTTAAAGGCACCGTGCGGCGGATCGCGCCGTACGTACTCGAAGCGGAAAAGCAAGCGCGCACTGTCGATGTCGAAGCGGTGTTCGACGATCCGCTCGAATACAAAGATTTGTTGCCGGGCTATAGCGCCGATCTGGAAGTCGTGCTCGACATTCATCCCAACGTATTGCGCGTGCCTACCGAGTCGGTATTGGAAGGTAAAAAAATCTTGCTGTTGCGTGACGGCGTGATCGAAGAGCGGCGTATCGAAACCGGGCTGGCCAATTGGAAGGTCACTGAAGTCAAGACCGGGGTCGCCGCAGGCGACAGCGTAATCGTTTCAGTGGGCCGTGAAGGTGTGAAGGCGGGTGCGGCGGCAAAAATCGAATCAGCACCCGGTGAGTAGGGGCGCGATTCATCGCGCCCGCCGTAGGCACATCGAATTGCGCCCCTACCTAGCATTGTTTCAACGGAGAATGTCGTGATTGAGTTGTCGCACATCGAACGCATCTTTCACGTGGGCGACCAGCAAGTGCATGCGCTACGCGCCGTCGATCTGAGCATCGCACGCGGAGAATACACGTCCATCATGGGTCCGTCCGGGTCGGGTAAATCCACGTTGCTGAATATCGTCGGTCTGTTGGACCGGCCGGATTCCGGAACATATCAACTCGATGGCGCCGACGTCACTTCGCTGAGCGAAGAACAACACGCGCATACCCGGCGCGACAAAATCGGTTTTGTGTTTCAGTCCTTTCATCTGGTGTCGCGGCTGACCGCAGCTGAAAATGTCGAGCTACCGATGATGCTCGCCGGTATCGAACCCGCCGCGCGCAAGCCGCGCGTGCAGCAGGCGTTGCAAGCCATGGGCCTGGAGAATCGCGCGCACCACAAGCCCGAACAGCTGTCCGGCGGACAGCGTCAACGTGTCGCGATTGCGCGCGCGACCATCATGCAACCGGCCGTGCTGCTCGCCGACGAACCGACCGGCAACCTCGATCGCGCGTCGGGTCTTGATGTTATCGCCGTGCTCGAAAGTCTGGTGGAGAAGGGCATGGCCGTGGTGGTTGTGACCCATGACCCGTTCATCGGCGAACGCGCGCGGCGGCAGATTCGCATGGAGGATGGACGGGTGGTTTCGGATCGCACTACAACCCCGCCCCTACGAGAACCCCTTTTTGGAAATTAAGGAGGGGTTGAAAAGTATTTTTTAAGTGAATCAGAGCCATGCGCATCGCCGACATACTGAGATTTTCTGTCAATACCGTGCGCGGCAACCGCGCACGCACCGTATTAATGTTGTTTGCGATGGCCATCGGAGTCGCGGCGGTGGTGGTGCTCACGGCATTGGGCGAGGGCGCGCGCCGTTACGTTACCAGCGAATTTTCTGCATTAGGTTCGCATCTGCTGATTGTGTTACCCGGCCGCTCGGAAACCGCTGGCGTCGGCCCGTCGATGTTCGTTGCGCAAACACCGCGCGATCTGACCATCGACGATGCCTTGGCATTGCGGCGCATCGCTTACGTGCAGCGTATCGCGCCATTGAATGTGGGTTCGGCGGCAGTGTCGTATCTGCAGCGCTCGCGCGAGGTGCCGGTGATCGGCACCACGTCGGAGTGGTTGGAGATTCGCAAGTGGGTCATGGACCAGGGGCAATTTTTGCCGCCGGAAGATCCCACCACTGCGCTGGCGGTGTGCGTTTTAGGCGGGAAAGTGCGCAATGAATTATTCGGCGCGCAGCCTGCCTTGGGCGAATGGGTGCGGATCGGCGACCGGCGTTTTCGCGTCGTTGGCGTACTTGGCGGGCAGGGCCGTTCCATCGGCATGGACGTGGACGACATGGTGATGATCCCGGTCGCCTCGGCACAGGCCTTGTTAAATTCTTCATCGTTGTTTCGAATCTTCGTCGAGACGCGCAGTCGCGAGGAGCTAAGTCTGGCGCAAGAATCCATCGTCAAAACGCTTGCCGCGCGCCACCAAGGGGAGCAGGACGTGACAGTCATCGCACAAGACGCCGTGCTTGCGACCTTCGACAAGATTTTTAATGCGCTAACCTACACCGTAGCGGGTATTGCATCGATCAGTCTGGCGGTTGCCGGAATTCTGATCATGAACGTGATGCTGGTCGCCGTGTCGCAGCGTACTGCGGAAATTGGCTTGCTTAAAGCGTTGGGCGCACCGCAACAGCAAATCCTGCGGCTGTTTTTGTCGGAGGCGATGTTATTGTCAATATTCGGCGCTACGTTTGGTTTGGCGTTGGGTGCGCTGGGCGTGTGGGGTATCGGCCTGGTGTATCCGGCGTTGCCGGTGCAACCGCCGTTGTGGGCGGTAACCGCCGCAGTAGGTGTGGCCGTGGGTGCCGGTTTGTTGTTCGGTGTATTGCCGGCGCGGCGTGCGGCGCGGATGGATGCGGTGCAGGCGTTGTCGCGGCGGTGAATTATCGGATTGAACTGCAACAATGACTACCGCACCCCAGCGGGGCGCCTCTCCTTGAAAATATAACGGGGCTGCGAAGCCGGCGAAGTGATAAACGGAACGTTTCGATGCGCCTAAACGACTTTCAATTTCTTGCCTTCGGCGCCATTCGCGCGCAACGCATGCGCAGTTTTCTCACGGCACTCGGTATTGCCGTCGGCATTGCTGCGGTGGTGTTGCTTACCTCAATCGGCGAAGGCATTCATCGCTTTGTATTAGCCGAATTCACGCAATTCGGTACCAATATCATCGGCATCCAGCCTGGCAAATCCTCCACCCATGGCGGATCGGCCGGTGTGTTTGGATCGGTGCGGCCGTTGACCGTGAGCGACGGCGAAGCACTGCGGCAAATCCCCTACGTTACGGCAATGGTGCCGATGGTGCAGGGTAACGCGGAAGTGGAAGCGGGCGGCAAAACACGGCGTACCACGGTGTATGGGACCAACGGCGATTTCCCTGGTGCGTTTACCATCCGCATCGGCACCGGCACATTTTTACCTGCGAACGATGCTGGTGGTGCGGAGCGTGCCTTGGCCGTGCTGGGCAGCAAGCTGCGTCAGGAATTGTTCGCTAGCAGCAGTCCGTTAGGCGAGCGCATCCGGATCGGCGGTGCACGCTTTTTGGTGGTCGGGGTGATGGAGTCGAAGGGGCAGGTGCTGGGTTTTGACCTCGACGACACGGTGTACATCCCGGTAGCGCGTTCGCTGGAGCTGTTCAACCGCAACGGGGTGATGGAAGTGCACCTGGCTTATAACGCCGGTGCGCCGGTTGCCGAGATCATCGCCGCGTCGAAGCGTATTTTGACGGCGCGCCACGGCACCGAAGATTTCACCGTGACCACGCAGCAACAGATGCTCGATGTATTGGGGTCGGTGCTCGACGTATTAACTTTTGCGGTCGGCGCGCTGGGAGGTATTTCACTGCTGGTGGGAGCGGTCGGAATTCTCACCATCATGACCATCGCAGTGACCGAACGCACCGGCGAGATTGGTTTGTTGCGGGCGCTGGGTGCAACACGTGGCCAGATTCTCGTATTGTTTCTCGGCGAAGCCGTGGTCCTGGCGGCGCTCGGCGGCCTGGCCGGTTTAATTGCCGGTGCGGGCGGCGGGCAGCTATTGCATCTGGCCTTACCCGCATTACCGGTGCAAACGCCGTGGGTGTATGTGGCTGCCGCTGAAGCCATTGCCGCCGTCATTGGCCTATTAGCGGGAGTATTACCGGCACGGCGCGCGGCGGGTTTGGACCCAGTGGTTGCACTGCGTGCGGAATAGCTTTCGGGCGCCTAGAAATTTTATAACCGGCGGCACTTAACTCCATTGAGTATCAAGCAGCTATAAAATCAGGCGACGACGCGTGCAAGCCAATCGTGACATTAAAAATGGTAGTCGAATTATCTGTGACAATAAGAAATCTGGTTAACCGGCGGAACCGGCCATTACTGGTCCTTCAACTAGCAATGAAAGAGCAGACTTCCACCATAATTCTGAATCACAACTTTGCAACAATGGACGGTGCATTACCCTGCGAAATTAATGAAAAATATGCAAAATTCCAACGACAATGCTCGATAGTACGATACAAAACAGAACCAGCGTCTGCGGGCGGGAAATTTTAAATGGAGAAACCATCAACAGCGCCATAAGCACGTAAGCACCAAGCAACATTGACCCTTCAAAAAATCTCCAGGCAAACGCGACTCCCAATGCGCCCAGTGGAGAAGGCAGTCCCACGAATGAACCGTTATGGATGGATACCGCGTTATAAAAAGCCAGGCGGTGCAGAACGGCGAATAGATAACCGACGGCGATAAGTACAGTTGAGTATTCCAAATTTCCCAATCGACTGTGTTCAACAACCATTAACGCTAATGCTGGATAAATCCCGAACGCAAAAAAATCCGCCAAGCTGTCTAAATGGCCGCCAATTTCTTTTTGTAAACTGGACGCGCCTTTAAAAAGAGCCGCGAATTTTCCGTCGAATATATCGGCGATGATTGCCGTGCAAAGCGCCGCGCCCGCAAATCCTAGTAATGACGGCCGCCGGTAAATTTCAAACAATCCCCACGTTGCGGCAATTACGGAAATGTAAGTCAGCAGATTTCTCGGATGCAATGACTGCAACGGATTGCTCGGTCCCATTTATCTCACCTTGATCCAATTGGCCAGCCACCACGCATTTCGAACCACACGCGATAGGAAGGCTTGGGGACGAAAACGATGCATCATCACGTACAACGGCAATCGGCAGATGATGAAACATCGTAGCGCGATTGCCATGCCCGCACGCCACAATTCCGGGTCGAGTGTGCAGCCCGCAGCCGCTTCGAGTGCAATGCGATGCCCGGTGATCGCCGTCTCTGCAATCCGCTCTTTGTGCTGCTCGGGCAGTACGAAGCACAGCAACTCGGCGAGGTCATACTGCGGCAAACCGACGGTGGCGAGTTCCCAATCGTACGCGCAGAGTTCAAGCCCATGGGGCGTGTGTAAAAATGTCAAGTTGCGCGGGTTACAGTCGTGGTGAATAAGGCTGCGTGGCATCGCCCGCGTGTCCGGCAACCAATCGGGCATAGTGTCGATCCATGCGCGTTGCGTGGCGAGGGTCGGATGACCGAGCATGTCGGCGAAGCATGCGGCAGAAAAATTTGCGAGCGCATGCCAGAGTGACTGCATATTTGTCAACGTGGGCCCGCAAGCCTCAGTTGTAATCCAGTCAAAGGCCAGCAACTCTCGTTCGCGGCCTAGCCATACCGCGTGGATATCTCCTAGCCCGCGCACCGCAGCATCCATGTATTCTGCGGTCCATTGCTCGGGATGATCGACTGAGTTGAGCAGTTCCACATCCCGTAAATAGGCATACAGCATGCCCTCGATGCCATCGTGTTCCGGCGGCAGAATCGCAAGCAGCGACGGCATATGGCGAAGAAGGCGGGTGTCCTCCATCAGCGCAATCGCACGCTCGCGCGCCGCTGAGTTTTGATGGTATAGCCGGGGCAGATGCGCGCTGAATGCTTGCACAAGTTCCGGGCTGCACAGCGCTGCAATGGCAAGCGTAATTACGTCTTGTTCTGCGTCAGAAGGTTTAAGTTTGAGGACCGCATCGAGCGTTTCGCTTGCTTGTCCATTTGTACCCTCTAGGTGGCCGCGACAGTGCCACAGGCCAGTGCGCCCGCCAGTGCGCGCAGTGGCCAACTCACTCAGGATGCCGTTCTCCCCACTAATTGGTATGGCGCTAAAATTCGCAAGCTTCAAGGTGGCCACGCCGTTGCGTGCGCACAAGCCCTCTTCGATCCTGTTGCACAGGGTAGCGGGCTCACGCTCAGATGCGCGCTCCTCGCTTGCGGGAAGAAATCCGCTGGCCACGTAGTGTGCGAAGTAGCGATTGAGTAACCGCGCATCGAACCTTGGAATGTCAATACCGTGCTGCGTGAGCCACGCCTGCGAGCTCGCTGATCGAATGTGGCTGCGCGTGGGTTCAAGATAAAGTTCGATGATGCTGCGTCCGTCGAGGACGCTGGGCCGTGCGAGGAAGAACGGCCGCAACACATGCAGATCAGGTGCCTGTTGCGCGCTGCGTTGTTCAATCATCTCCAGCCACTGGTCGAGTGGCACCAGGTGCACAGAATATCCACGCAACCTCAGTGACAGCACCATCTCGCGCCAACTGCGCGGTGCATCGTGTTGTAGATGCAGCACACGGGCTTGCTGCGCAATTCCGCCGCGTGCAAACCCGCTGCGCAGCAGGGTGCACAAGACGTGTGCCGCCGTGTCGACGGGAATGTAATCGAGCTGCCAGTCCACGTCGGCCGCGATCTGGCTTTGCGTGCTGCCGCGCACCAGGCGCGAAATCAAATCCCGCGGGTTCGAGCGCCCGGTACAACTATCTCCGCAAATCAGCGCTGAACGCAGGATGCCCACCGGCAACCCGCGCGCAGCTGCGGTGCGCAACAACGATTCGCTTAAGCATTTGGCTTGCGCATAACCCAGCGGCATCCTTGCGACATAAGGCGCCATGTCGATGCTTTCATCAATCACATCCGGACCGTTGGGGACATAGCAAACGGCGAGTGTTGAAACCACATACAAGGGTTTGGCGCGCAGACGGCAGGCCAGCCGAATGGCATTGCGCGTGCCTGCCACATGGCTGCCCCGCAAACGCCGATAGGGTTTGATCCAGCTCACTTCGGCGGCACCGTGAATCACCGCATCTATATCGGCGGCGAGCGCGTCGAAGGCATCAATACTCAAACCGTAATCCGGATCAGACACGCTGCCGCGTAGGACGGTGACGCGCGCGCTTTCCGGATCGGCTTCGACACCGGCGTGCAAAAGCACCTCAGCGATGCGCGCCCGCGCATGGAGATCGTCTCTCGCACGCACCAGACAGATGATCTGCCAATCGGTCGTACGCAATAATTCGCCCAGCACACGGGACCCGAGAAAGCCGGTGGCTCCGGTCAGGAAAACGCGGCGGATGGTCGAGCTGGGTGGACCCTCAGGCATGATTTCCGGCGCGAGCTGCGCGTCGGAAATCAGCAGTTCGTTTTGCGTTGGGCTCATTTGGGCGGCATACCGCGCAGCGTGCTGTTCCATTGCACAAACATCGCCCGCACCTGGGCGGTGTTTGTCAGCAGATCTTCAAGGCGCCAGGTCGTGGTCAAGATGGTTTCGCCGACGTGCACGTCAATGATTCCAGGGCGGGCATGTAATCCAAGACCGGGGTCTGTTGCGCGCGGAATGGCGATGAACAAAGGCACGATGGGTGCGTGCAAGGTGGTCGCAAGATGGAATGCGCCCTTGTTAAACGGGCCGATGTCGCCTGTGGTGACGCGCTCGCCTTCAGGGCTGAGATACACGGACTCTCCGTTGCGTCGCAGCGTCTCAGACGCGCGTGCAAAAATTGCGCGGCGTCGTTCCGGGTCCTCCTGTGGCGCGGTCCAGAAAATACCGATCAGCCAGCCGATGACGCCCAGCGGTAATAATTTGCGCAGAAAGCCACTGAGAAAAAATCGCGCATTGGGTAAACCGAGCGCGATCAGCACAAATACATCGAGCGTGGACGTATGGTTTGAAATGTAGACCGCTTGAGTCGTTGGAAATGGCTCCTGCTGGTGCATGCGGATACGGATACCCCAGATGCGCAATGCAAGCTTACCCATTGGAGTAGCCATGCCCTCGCTGTAAAAGCGGCGCAGTTGGAAAGCTGTCAGGCAGGCGACCAGCAACATCAACAGCGCGCAGGTAATCATGAGCAACAGTGTGGCGACGGCACGTACGATGAACACAAGTTGCTCGTTCACAGCGGGCGTTTACACACGATGGTTTGCATCGCGAGATTGAGTCGGCGTTCAAAAAGCAGAACGGGTGCGAGCAAGATTTGCCCAATGAAGTAAGGCAGAATGGCCCGGTCGAGATTCAAACCGCGCCCCCGCAGTAGCTTGAACGCCAAGCCGGTAAACAAGTAAAAATAGGCCGGAAACGCTCCCCACGGCAGATGTTCTTCAACCACCAGTCCTTGTTTTCTTACCAGCGCGATCAAGGTATCGCGGGAATACAGTGCGGTGTGTTGCGGCGCCTGCAAGCCGGGCCAGCGTTCGCGATAGAGGCGGTAACTGAGACTGTCGAGGCGCGGCACCTCGATGACCAGCCGGCCATCGTCGGCCAACAAGTCCCGGCAGCGGGCAAGAGTACTGGCTGGATCGTAATCGTGCTCAAGAAAATGCCACAGGGTGATGAGCGAAAAGCTGCGCGCAGCGAGCTTCTGTTCGGCCAGCAATCCGCAGCGGAAATCAAAGCGATTGAATCCTGGCAGGTGCGCAAGGTCTTTGAAGTCCACCCCTGTAGCCGTGACGTGGTTGCGATCAATGAGTTCAAGCAGGAAGGTCCCCGCACCACAACCGATGTCGAGCACCGATTGACCGGGGCTTAGCTTGACATGGCGGTCGACCAGCGCGAGTTTGGCGAGGTCATGTTTGCGCATCGCGCGTTGGTACAGCGGAGTAAGCCAGCCCCAGTCCGATTTTTTGCGATGCGCGATGTATTCGTCATCGTAGTAGTGCTTGACCCAGGCGAGCGTAAGACGCGGGTTTTGGTAGGCAAGACCACAATGTCGACATTTTACAAAAGTAAAGCGCCCGGGCTTGCCGGTGAGATCATCCTCACCCGTCACGAGCGGGTCGGCGGTGCGCGCTCCACACAGATAGCACGCAACATGTTCAAAGGCATCAGCGGGCGGAGTATTCACAAGTACCTCATCAGGGTTGAAGTACGCGTAGGGCATCCGGAGCTTGCTGCAGCGCAAGTACCGCAAGCACGAGTAAAGCGGCAAGCTCAATATTTTTGATCCAACGCCAGTGCGAACTGGAGCGCAGTGAAGGGTCACCGTGCAGGTCGATCAGCGCGAGCACCAGCCACAGCGCCGTGCCGATCACAACCGTGCGGTAGGGTTGGGGGTTGATCGCGCAGAGCCATGTAAATACTGGATACTTGAGTAGTACGAGATGACCACGTGCGATACGCGGCCACTGCGAGCTTGCTGTATAAATTATTCCCATAGCTGCACACAAGCCCGTGTAGACCAGCAGTTGTGCCAGGTCGCGCCATAACCATAAAATCCAAACGTTGGGCAGCGTGGCCACAACACACAGCAGTACAAATTTGTAACGACGTACCGTGCGGACCAAGACACGTTGTGGATGGTGATGGGTATCATGCTGGAGATCGGCAAGGTCGTCCCACAGCCGAAATTGCACGATTAACAACGCTGCCAGTAACGCAGTGGTTGCGGCGTAAGCTATGACGGGCCAGGACGATACAAGTAGCGCGCTGCCAGTGAGACCGACCCACAGTAAGCCGATACGCGCACTGGCCAAGCGCGTGGTTGTATAGGCAAGTAAATCGTTAGCGAATGATGTCGACGACACCGCTATCTCCGTTCACCGATAAACCATCGCCGCTGCGAATGCGCGTGGTCGCGCCGCTCACTCCCACCACGGCAGGGATGCCGAACTCGCGCGCGATGATCGCGCCATGTGACAGCATGCCCCCGCGCTCGACCACCAGCCCGCGCGCCAGAAAGAACACGCAAGCCCAGCCGGGATCGGTCTGCCGAGTGACGACAATGTCGCCTTCCCGTAGATGCGCGATCTCGGTGGCATCGGCAAGTACGGCGGCGGTGGCGGTGATGGCGCCCCCGCATGCACCGATACCGCGCAGTTGCGTGCTGCTTGCGCGGGCCGTGGCGTTGGTTTCGGGAGCAGTTGTTGACGACAAATACGCGCCGTGTGCCAGCACAAAATTGTCCGGGGGCGTCATGCGCGTAAGTCGTTCGTGGTCTTGGCGTCGTTGCTGTACCAGCGCACGCACGCTGTACGGATACAGCGCCTGTCCGCCAAGTAAATCCTGCAACTCATCCATGGTGAGTTGAAACGCGTCATCCGGATCGTGAAGGTGCCCGGACGCCACAAGTCGGCGTCCGCATGCCTGCACAAGATGGCGCAAGCGCACATACAGCCGTGCTTGCTGCATACGCGCGCGCTCACGCAGACGGATTGCGCCTTGCGTCGCGCTGAGTAATACGCGAAAGCGCCCTGCCTTGCTCAACCAGGGCAATGCGCGCACCAGCCGCAGCGGACTCAAGTGCGTGCACACGGCCTCGGTAGCGGCCACGCGTGCGGCAGCCTGTTTTAGCAGCATGGCTTCCGGTGAATCGGAACCGATCTTGACATATGTTTTTAGCAAGGCAAGCGTTGGTGCGGGATCCTCTTGCGGGCTTGCGTGCGTGAGCATGAGTTCGCCGGAGCTGCGAAAGCCCCAGCGTTCCAGATAGTCATAAAACTGGTTATGGAATGCTGAAAACATCTGCTCCTTAGCAAGTTTTTCATGGATCGTCGCGGCATCATTTTCGGCAAACAACTGCGTCAGCTTCGCATCGGCGCGCACGACTTGCGCCAGCGCCCAAAGTTTTTCGACCGGCGTATGGCTCGCGAGGCCGTGTAAACCCACCAGCAAGTTGTTGTGCATCCCTTCACCGGCTTCGGGCCAAGCTCGCCGCAGCGTGCGTTGCAGCAAGCCATAACAAATCATCGCTGCGGTATCGGCCAATGCGGCATCGTTCCAGCGGCGCAGACGGAGGTCGAGGAAGCCGCGCAGTTGATCGAGTAACGCCGTCGATTGCATGTTCTCTAAAGCAGATGGGCGGGTGCGATAGCAGAATTGACCCACCGCAGCTTCGAAGCGTGCGACCCGCGCCTGCACCGTTAGATATTGCCCAGCAGTTTTAATTGGGATGCGCAGCCACTCAGTGACACGATCAAGAAAACTCTGCTTAGGTAATGGAAAGCGCGACACCGGATTTTCCTGCACACCGACAAACGCATTAAAAGCCTGCACCAGCCAACGGCCAGCCGGAGCCAGATGCAGCAGCGCGTGGATGTTGCTCAGGTTGTAATACAGTCGGCCGCCATGCACGCCGACCAGACTTTGCAGTGCAGGCTCCATGGCGGCGATGCGCCGTGGTGAGATGCCAAACCCCAGCCCAAGGTTGCGGAAGTAAGCGGCATAACCTATACGCACGACCGAATACAGAAAGGGCGAAACAGGATCTGGAAAGTTCTCGGCGATGTTGGCATTAGTCCAGACAATTTTATTGTTGATATCGGGCGCTTCAATGACCGGCGTGGTGATGGGACGTGCCTGCAATAGCCACAAAACACCCGCTTGATCAATGGCCCACTCGATATCGAGCGGGCAACCAAACACTGTTTCAAGCTTTGACGCCTCTGCCACGATTTCATCAATTTCAACTGCCGACAGCGGCGCAAACGTGATGTTGGGCAATACATGCTCCAGCGTACTGCCGCTCTCGCGTGCGACGCGAATACGTGCAGGGTCAAGCGCGCCGGACACGAGCGCGTCGCCAAGACCGGTGCAGTACTCAATCAGCATCGCGGGCACATCGCTGCTGGCGCCGGGTGCGTGTGTGAACAATACCCCGGCATGGCGTGCATCGACTTGCCGTTGCACGATCACGCCCATGTGCGCGAGATGAAGGCCGCACCGACGCTGGTATACAAGGCTGCGCGCGGACCACGCAGAAGCCCAAACAGTGCGCAAGGCATGCTCAACTGCTGTGACTTCCGTGACGTTGAGCACCGTATCAAGTTGTCCGGCCCAAGAGTGCTTGGCTGAGTCCTCGCCTATTGCCGAACTGCGCACTGCGTGTACTGCGTTGTTCGCGGCGTGCGAGTAATCACCAAGTGCGGCAAGCAGCTTTTGGTTAATAGGAGTCATGAGTAGACAATTTGCGATTTCTTCGGCGAGCGCCGTATCGGCCTTGTTGGCTGCGAGTGCATTTACCGTAGCGCGCAAACCTGCCTGATCGAGATGCATCTGAAAGATCGCATCAGATACCACGATGCCGGTGGGGACTCGAAAGCCGTGCGTGAGCATGCGTGCCAACGCGGCCGCCTTGCCGCCAAACATGGCGGTATCGCCGGCGTATGCTAATGGAACGAGATATGGGAGGTTGGATGTCAAGACGGCCTACCTTTTAGCCGAAGGGCGAACAGCCAACAGCTAAATAGCCAGTGCAGGCAGATACCGAGCATGAGCTCCCAGATCCACGTCATGCCGCTCACTGGCAACAGAAAGCTCAATACAATCAAGACGCCGAGCGTCGAGTCGATGCGGTCGATGAACAGGAACAGCACTCGCAGCCCGAGGTGCGGAGCAGTGGCTCCAGGATAAATGTCAAGCTGCCGCTTGATAAACGAGTTGGGCAGCTCGGCAAGCATGAAGGCCAAGCCGCAAATAAGACCGACGAATGCCAGTTCACTGGCTGAAATGGCCCAGATGCCTGCGGCAAGCCAGATGGGCAGAACTTCGCGAAATTGTGCCGCCAGAAAGAACACCAGCGCTGCCGCCAATGGCATCGCCATGAAGCCGCGCCAAGTTTTGTTGTCCCCCAACAGGCGTCGACCGCGCCACGACGCACCTGCGTCGATGGGCGCTGAAAAATATCGCGAATAGGCGCTGCGTAACCAGGCCACGTGTACGGCTCCCGCTATCGCAAGTGCAAATACCAGGAACACCGCACATGGCAGAGCAGGCGGCGGTAGTGTTTCCATCACAGGTGCATCCCGGTGCGATCACGCGAACCGAACAGGAAATCTACTCCCGACAATTTTTTGGCCGCGCGCAGCCAATGCCACCAATGCACTTCGTTTGGCGTATGAACATTCAAGGAGCGCAGGCGGTAACCCGGTACTCGAACGTGCATGTGATGCAATTCATGCGCATCAAAATGCATCAGCATCCACGACCACCAGCGCGGCAAGCACAAGGAGCGCGTGCAAGCTTGTTGGACGCGTGGCGCTAACGGTTGCACGTTCGCCAAACCTGCGATCTGGGTTGGCATGTGGGTGTGCTGGCTTAGCAGCAAAATATCTTCTACAGCCAAAGCAAGTAACAGGCCGGGGCCAAGAAGCACAAACAAATCACTTAGCCCCAACCATGCGACCAGCACGATGTAGATGGTCAGCCAGACGAAATTTTCCAGGCGAATTCTGCGCATCAAACCTGCATCGAGAAACCTCGCCAACCGCCGTGTATTCCAAAAATTTTGCGTGCGGTACAGCACTGAGAACAGAGGTATCCCTGAACGCCAAGCGCCGTTGATTGCCCAGCGTTCCCAGCGAACCAGTGGGCGCGGCACTAACGTCTCGGTGGTAATGTCACGATCCTGCCAACCGGTCCAAACATGATGTCGTGCATGCACGTGCCGCCACGCGGTATAGGGAATTAGCGTCATGAAAGCCGATACCACGCCCATGAATTGATTAATCCACCGGCTACGAAACAAGGTGCGGTGTCCCGCTTCATGCAGGATCACAAACCATTCGATAAAGGCGAATGCCAGCACAATCTGCCCTGCCATCCAAATCAAGATGCTGCCGCTCAAAGCGCTGACGATGCCGATGCCGCTGAGCACAACGGCGAGTGTCGAATACAAAAGACCTTGGGCGTTCGATGCGTAGAGGCTATGTTTTTGCATGTCGCGAATAATGTGGTCGTCACTCATGCAGTGATATCCTTGTTATAGCTTGCCTGCCACGATAATGAGGATTCGCGAGTGATCAGGACCGGTAGCGTCGTATGCTTTTTTCATTTCTTCAAGACGATCTTGACGTAAACAATAACGACCCTTAATAACGTATGGTCACGGATTATCCGCTGATCATTGGCGAATTCTGATTCTGAAAAAAACTATCTATTGAATTGAGCATGAAATTTTTAATCATGCATTGTCCAGAATCCCCAGTATTTGATTGGCGCGTGCAGGGTGTCTTTTCGATGGAATGCGTGCAATCCGAGAGATAAAAGTAGCGCACAGTGATACCCGGTGTTTCAGAATCTAAGACTTTTATGACCTCAGGCGAATTCAATAAATCGGGAGCCACGACTGGGTGCTGATTATTTTTTTGAGCGGCGGGGTAACAAAAGCATGCGACAGTACTGTCGCCGAATTTCAATTCATTATTTTGAACAGTTGGGATCGACGATCATAAATTGCACGCCAAACTCTATTAATTTAATTCGCGGGCGGCTATTGAATTGCCGCTACCGGATGCAAATTCAAAACATTTTTTGTAGCCCGAAAGTCATGTTAGGGTGCGACGGCACGCGTATGCACCAACATAATCACCACAGCGCCGACGTCGTTTCTTCGACCTAACGACAGACGACTATAGAGGTACCCGACAATTGGAAAACCTCAGCAATGGCGCCAATCCCTGCTCTACGTATGGCGGACTATATTTCCTACCGTGCTTATCCGGTTAACGCCCAAAGACACTACCTGTTGTAGTAGGCAAGATCATATGGAAAACGCTACCTATAGAAGCCTTGTGTGCTAACTGGATAAGCACGTTTCCTACTAGCACCCGACAATAGCGACAATAGTTCACAGAAAATACCGCCCACTTGATCGGCACAGCCCGGATTACTTGATTCCCATCACAGTCGTTTCGATTGTCTTCAGTGTAAATTCAGATTCGCAAAACAAGGCAGATTTGTGCAGGTGGATGTGCGGGTTTTATGAAGGTAGCACGTCCCAGGGAAGTGATAAGCAGTTCGAAAGTTGGGCAAGCATCCCACGTAGTTTTCGATTCCCGTGAGGTCAATTATGAACAAGTTGCAACGCGCCGTAGCAGCCCCGATGGGACCCGTAGCACGGGCAACAATTTTGCGCAGCGCGACCATCAAGCGGCCCCGCGTTGCAGCGCCGCAGGTCAGCGATGTCGACGATGCCGACCTGGCTCTGCATTACATGAGCTTTGCGTGGTACCTAATAGCGGCAGGAACTTTGGCGTTGCCGGTGTTGATTTTACTGTCGGCAAATCTTTACGACGCAATACCGTGGGGATCCAACGCCGGGGCCTTTATTATTGCAGGTGGCGCACTGTTAATTGGCGCTGCGTTCCCGGTCGCCAGTCAATATCGCGCGCTCAGCGTTGAAGTGATGAAGCAGTACGCACAGACGCGCACCTTTGAGGTCGCTCGCGTGAAAAAACTGACGCGTCTGATGTTCGTTGGCGCCGCCTGCGCCGAACTGCCGTCTATTGCCGGCCTGCTTTATTTCTTCATGACGCGCGAAACCATTGGCAGCCTGTTGTTGTGCGCACCGGCGGTGATCATGATGTTGGTACTGTATCGTCCCGGCGATCTGCGCTCCGTATAATTCCATTTTCCATTCAAAGCGATTCTCTGCCTTGCCGTATACCGGCAGGGCGGTTGCTTCTCGCTGTCCTATCCCGCTAAGTTTCCGCCATGCATGGCGTGGCACCCTGAGTTATCATGTCCGCCGTTTTTGCATGAACGGCGCCCGCCTGAATGAATGATGACTCCGCCTATCTGCTGCGCCTGCGTATTTTTCTGTGGCTTTCAATCGCGTTAAGTTTTTTCTTTAATTTATCGGCAGTTCCATTGTTCGATGTCGACGAAGGCGCGTTCAGCGAAGCGACGCGCGAGATGTTCGAACGCGGCGATTTTATTTCCCCCTATCTCAACGGCGCACCACGTTTCGATAAACCTATCCTGATTTATTGGCTACAGGCGGGCAGCGTTGCGCTGTTTGGTTTCGAGCCATTCGCATTTCGGCTGCCATCGGCATTGGCTGCCAGTTTGTGGGTGCTTGCAGTGAGTGCATTTGTGCGCAAAGTACGCTCTGCCCAGTTGGGTTATTACGCCGGAATCGTCACGGCATTGTGTTTGGCCGTGTCGGTCATCGGTAAAGCGGCCACCGCCGATGCATTGCTGAATTTGTTCATCGTTGTGTCGATGTTCGCCATCTACCTCTACTACAAAGAACGTCGCACTGCTTACGTATTCATCGCCTTCGCGGCGATGGGCCTGGGATTTCTGACCAAGGGTCCAATTGCCGTGCTGGTTCCAGGTGTTGTCAGCGTGCTGTTCTTTGCGGTACGCGGCGAGTGGCGAGCGTGGCTTAAAGCGGTGACGCATCCGGGTGGAATTTTATTGTTCGTGGCAATTGCGTTGCCATGGTACGTGTTGCAATACCAAAAAGAAGGCCAGGCATTTATCGAAGGCTTTTTCTTTCATCACAATGTAGACCGTTTTCAAGGTTCCATGGAACAACACGGCGGCAGCCTATTTTATTACGTGCCGGTCGTGTTGTTTGCCGCCTTGCCCTTCAGTGCGGTATTTTTCAAAGTCGCGCTGCGCTGGCGCGAGATGTTGCGCGATGACTTGATGCTGTATTGCCTGATGTGGTTCGGTTTTGTGTTCGTATTTTTTTCGTTGTCGGGCACCAAGCTGCCGCATTATATGAACTACGGCCTGACCGGTTTGATTGTGCTCATTACGCTGTATTTGCCTGAGCTCAAATCACGTTGGCTAACCCTCATCCCCGTAGTGCTACTGCTGGTGTTGTTGCTTGCGCTACCGCAGATACTGACGTACGGCGCGCAACACAGCAGTGATGTGTACTTGCGTGAGTTGCTGATTGCAGCGCCGGATTATTTTGGCAACGTCTACAAAGGTGTGTTGGTGTTGTTCATCGTGCTGACTGCCTACCTGATGTTGACGCAGCGCTTTAATCCCGCACACAAGCTATTCGCTGCCGGTGTGTTCGCTGTGGTTGCGATCTCCGGTTTGCTGTTGCCGGTGTTGGGTGAAATTTTGCAGAGACCGATTCAGGAAGCCGCACTACTGGCGCGCAAGGAAAACTATACGGTCGTGATGTGGCACGTCGATGCGCCGAGTTTCAGTGTCTACGCGCAGCGGCCCACACTGAAACGCGCGCCGCACGCCGGGGACGTAGTCTTGACAAAAAAGAAGTATTTAGGCGAGTTGCCAGGCCACGAAGTGCTATACAGCAAAAATGGTATCGCGCTGGTTAAATTTCCGGGGTAGGAGCATTCGCAGGCTGAGTGTTTCTTTGCCGCCATAATCCCCAGCCGCCCAAGCTTATGGATAACACGGCAAGTGTGATTTGAAATACCTGTGTCTGAACGTACACGGGGTCGGAGCGTAGAGCTAAATACAGCGCGCCAGTCATAAATAACGCAGCAAGAATTCTTTCGCCGTGTTTGCGGGTTCCCCACGGAAAAATCGTTGCCAGCGCAAAACCCAGCACGCCCGACAACCAACCGCCAAATGCACCCGCTAGAATATCTAGCGGCCAATGCACCCCCACCACCGCGCGTGAAATCCCGGCAAGCACTGCGATCAGAATAAACAGCCCACGCCAGCCCAGACTGTGAAACTGCATGCATAACACCGCCGCCAGGGCGAAGATCGTTGTGGTGTGGCCGGAAGGAAACGAGTGCTTTTGCAACGCTGGGCCGATGATATGCAACAACTCGGCGGGCAGCACCGCCGGCGGGCGCAACAGGTCAAAATGATCTTTCAAGCCCTGCGCCCACGCTGTAGCGAGCAAGGCCGCCAAAATACCGGACCATAATAGTGCGGGTTTACGTCCGGCGAACGCCAATAAAACAGCCATTGCTACCACGGCGTCGCCCAGCACTGTGAAGTGTGCCCACAACGCATCGCCGGTATAGCGGCTAAGCGAGTTGAGCGCCAAAAAATAGGTCGTATTGTTACCGCTAAGTATGATGAAAGAAAATAACATCAAGCTCATCAGCAGTGGGGTATACACCCAAGGATCGCGGAGGGAAAACAGTTGCGGTGAATTCAAGCCGGAGCCTCAGTGGGGGGTGTAGACAATTTCGCCTTCGCTGAGCGTAAACGTACCCGGTCCGCGTTCGCGATCGACGGTCAGGGTTTTTTCGCCCAGTAGCACTGTCGTGCCGTCATGCACGCGCAAGCCGATGGTAATGCGCGCATTAATATCCTGCCCGATTTGCTGTTGGATCGCATCGCGCTGGACGATGAGATTTTTAAGTTCAGCTTCTGATTTAAGCAGTGTTGCGCGTGCGCGTGCTACGAGTTCAGCGGGTAATTGCGTGGAGCGTTTCAATAGTGCAGCGACTTTGTCGCGTTCTGCACATTTTACGATAATCGTTTCGCGCGCTTGATCGAGATCTTTGCGCAGCGAGCGGCTGATGCCTGCTTCCAGTTTGGTACGTACCCCGGCGCCCGAGCCGACCACTTGAGCCTTGATACCGCGTACAGCGGTGATGCTACCGCCGAGAATATGTCCCTTCTTTGCCTTATCTTTGCCAACCATCAGCGTGCCTTCGGTGACGACTTCGCAATGCGCCAGCAGCTCGTCGATCATCACATCGCCATGCGCTTCGATCATCGCATTTTCGACAAACCGTGCTTGGATCGAGCCTTCTGCCTTCAGGCGTGCCAGGCTGGCGCCGGGAGTGTTGTCTTGTTGACGTAATTCGCCGCGCCCGATAACGCCTTTGTTGACTTTAATATTGCCGCCTGCTTCCAGTGTGGCACCTTCGACCGTGCCGGCAACGAAAATATCGCCACTGGTGCGGATGCGCAGACCGCTTGCGACATCGCCGCCGACATTCACCGTGCCGTCAAAGTCGATGTTGCCGGAAGATAAATCGACATCTTTAAGTTCGATGACCGGCTCGACACGCACGCCATGTTCGATCATCACCGCCTGTCCGCCGATGGCGGAAAGCAGTAGATCTTTGTCTTCGGCATCGTACTTAACGCCGGACAGCGGGGCACTGAACGACAGATCGCGCCCGGGCGTGGCCGGAATGATTTTGCCCGTGACGCTGGTGCCCGCAGTACCGATGGTCAACGGTATTTTACGCAGCAACGGGGTATCGGGTTTTACAGTGAAGAACATGCTGATTTCACGGTAGTCGACGCTGCCGTTCGAATTTTCTTTTGGACGGCGGTCCGTGATTTCCGGTAACTGGCTTTCAAAGCGTGCATCCTCGCCGTCGATCGGCAATGTGCCCTGCGCGACCAGCACTTGGTCGGCCAGTTGCGCAGACACCGCCTGCGCCACAGCAGAGGGAATAATGCCCTGCGTGACATTATTGTGAGTCAGCAGGGCAAACACATCGGCTTCGCTTACGGTCTCACCGCCGCGCGCTGGAGTTAGCGTTAGTTGTGCGGTCAGTTCATTGCTGGATATCGTGAGCGTCATTTCCGCATCGCGCTTTTCGGCGATGTCGGCCAACGTCGGTTCGCGAATACTTGTAAAAAGTTTAGGTAGTTTTGTAACTGCTTCTTTAAGCACGGCCCAGTCACCGTATCCCATGATTTTTAGCTGTTCGAGAATATCGTTGGGGGTCAGAGTGACTTCGGCACGCGGTTCGACAACCACCTGTACGCGGCGCCCATTAGGGCTGAGTTGCATGCGTAGTTTTTCGGTAGGCGCGGGCGGCATTTGGTTTAAATATGCTCGTAGCGGGTAGTTAGATTCCGATAAGCATAGCGGGTTTTAGCGGGGTGCAACAAAAAAAGTCGGCGCGTCCATGCGCCGGCTGGGCGAGGTAAACGGTGCTGCCTGAAAATTAGGCGAAGCGAATCATTCCGGCAGCCACTGTTTGGTGTGTAACTTCATCGATCAAAATAAAGGCACCGGTGGCGCGGGTCACGGCGTAGGCATCCGCTGCAAGCGGCTGTTGCAGGTTGATAGTGACTTGCGCGACATCGTTCAACTGCAAGCCCTCGGCCGGACGGGTGAGTTGCGTATTGATGTCGACTAGCGCATGGATGCCTGCGATGCGGGCAACGATGTGCCGGGTCGTGTGTTTTAGTAAATAGCGGCGACGCAGATCCAGCGGCTCTTCGGACAACCAGCACACATCGGCGGTCAGTGTGGTCAGCAGCGTGGCGGGACGTAGCACAGCGGACAGCATGTCGCCGCGCGAAATATCCAGATTGCGATCCAGCCGCAACGTGACCGATTGACCGGCGGCCGCCATTTCCAGTGCGCCGTCGAAAGTCAGAATCTCTTGCACACGTGCCGTTTGTCCGCCCGGTTGCACCAGCACGGTATCGCCGCGTTGCACCCTGCCGGCTTCGATACGGCCCATATAACCGCGAAAATCGTGAGCCGTCTGCCCGCTATGGCGTGCTACCAACTGTACCGGAAAGCGCAACGGTTCATCGTGCGATGCTTCATACACGCTCAACGATTCGAGCAGTTCAATTAATGTCGGGCCTTGGTACCAAGACAGCCGCTCACTGGCGGTTACCACATTGTCGCCGGACAGTGCGCACAGCGGGAGCGGGCGAATATCGGTCAAGCCAAGCGCCGTTGCGAATTTACGATAAGCATCGACAATGCGTTGGTACACCGCTTGATCGTAACCGGCCAGATCCATTTTGTTGACCGCAACCACCACGTGTTCGATGCGCAGCAAATGCGCGATGGTCGAATGCCGTTTGGTTTGCGGTAGCAATTCGACGCTGCCGTCCGCGCCGAATTTCACTTTCGATACGTCGATGAGGATGATCACCGCATCCGCAGTGGACGCGCCGGTGACCATGTTGCGCGTGTACTGTTCATGCCCGGGCGTATCGGCGATGATGAATTTACGTTTCGGCGTGGCAAAGTAGCGGTACGCGACATCAATGGTGATGCCTTGTTCGCGCTCGGCTTCGAGGCCGTCGGTTAACAGCGCCAGGTCGAGCGCGTCGCCCATACTGCGCTTGTGTTTGGCACGTGCCAGCGCATCGAGCTGGTCGGCGAAGATCGCCTTGCTGTCGAATAGCAAGCGGCCGATCAAGGTGCTCTTGCCGTCGTCGACCGAGCCGGCGGTAATGAAACGCAGCAACCCGCGTGTGCTGCGGGTTGCTGCGGGTTGTGCAAGCGTGTTTTCTAAAGTGATCGCGTTCATCAGAAATAGCCTTCTTTTTTGCGTTTTTCCATCGATGCTTTGCAGGTTTGATCGTCCATGCGCGTGGCGCCGCGTTCGGTAATTTGCGTCGTAGCGGTTTCAGCGATGATGGCGGCGAGTGTGCCGGCGTCGGATGCCACCGGGCAGGTGCAGGAAATGTCGCCGACAGTACGAAAGCGCACGCGCCGTGTCTCGACGTTTTCTCCGGCGCGCGCCGGAGTTAAGTAAGTCAGAGGAACTAACAAGCCATTGCGTGGAATCACTTGCCGATGATGTGCGAAATACAGCGACGGCAAGGCGAGATTTTCGCGTGCTATATATTCCCATACATCGAGTTCGGTCCAGTTTGAAATCGGGAACACGCGCATGTGTTCGCCGGAATTCACACGGGTGTTGTAGAGATCCCACAATTCGGGGCGTTGCGCTTTAGGATTCCACTGACCGAAGGCATCGCGAAATGAAAAGATGCGCTCCTTGGCGCGCGCTTTTTCTTCATCGCGCCGGGCACCGCCGATGCAAGCGTCGAATTTGTGCTGGGCAATGGTTTCCAGCAAGGTCACAGCTTGCGCCGCGTTGCGCGAATCGGTGCCGGGGTTGTTCAGACGTACCGTGCCGTTGCGGATCGAGTTTTCGACCAGGCCTACGATCAGGCGTTCGCCGAGTTCTGCGACGCGTTGGTCGCGGAAGCGAATGACTTCGACAAAATTATGGCCGGTGTCGATGTGCACCAGCGGAAACGGGAAGCGTCCGGGCCGAAAGGCTTTTTCCGCGATGCGCAGCAACACCACCGAATCTTTACCGCCGGAAAACAGCAGTGCCGGATTGGCGCATTCCGCTGCGACTTCGCGCATGATGTGAATCGCTTCGGATTCCAGCCAATTCAGATGATCCAGATTAACCGGTGAGTCGGGTAGATTTGAAAACGCGGGATCGATTGCAGCGGTCATATAATGTCAAGCCTCAGTCTGTGTGCGGATCGAACAACACCTACACGCGGCTAGCGTAGGGTTTCATGCTGTTTGGAACTTATCATTTGGTCTGAAGTACCACCCCTCCTTATTTTCGAGGAGGGGTGCCCCGCAGGGGTGGGGTGGTT
>JACQEQ010000008.1 GCA_016200445.1 Gammaproteobacteria bacterium
GGAACGGTCTTCACGGTGCCCCGTTTTTACTAACCATACCAAGAATTCGGCCCCTTTCACGGTAATGCGGTAGCGACCATAGCCTACAGTTATTAGGCTTCGCGCAAATAGAAAATTGAGATACTGCTCAGTGGACCACGAGCCAAATACTTTTGGAAATAGCTCTTGGACATTCTTGTAGTGAGTCTCGACGAATTCCTTCTCTGCTCCTTGAGCGGCAACCTCATTCAGTTTCTTAAGAAGAAATATTTGGCTTCCGAAAATCATTCCATGAATTTGTTCAAAATCTAGCGCCAATTGTGTTGCCGCAAGATGGCGCATGAGCACCTTGACGGAATCGCTTGTTGCTTCAAGGTCGCGTCGTTCAAGATCGCTTTTAATTATATTCTCGCCTTCAAGAATCAGAGGCGAGTCACCAAGTCTCATTAGCTCATCGACGGCCTGTTTTCTCGTCTCTTCGTTTTGCGCACGGGGAATTGTTTCTGTTGTGATGCCTTCCTTGCCAACAGACTTAATGTTACCGATGAAGTCACGAAGTGGTTTGTAAAAAACCGCGATAAAAATGAGCGCAAAAACGAGCGATGCTTGCGGCCACCCGAAGCTACCAATGATTGAGGCTAGTTCTTCCATATGCTCGTTTCTTGCACGCTAACTAGTGATATACGGACCCGCCGGTCCGTATATGCAAGATTCGTAAAACTTGATGTTTTGTAATTATCATCATCATTTTCCGGAGCTTACGGCTGAGACAAGGTTTTGACAACGGGAGTAAGTACGGACCCGCACTTTCCGGCGCGCTTACGTGAGCACGTCACTGATTTTGGGAGGTGACGATGGATTTTCAGTGACGGCTGTCGAGCGTGGAATCCGAATGTTTTCTGGTGCGTCAACGACCGCTTATGTCGGTTTGCGACAGTCACTGGAGCAACGTCTTGACGTTTATCATTGCGGTGGTTTTCTAATTTTAGTGCCGCAGATTGACTTTAAATTTACATTCGCTGTGTCAGAAAATAATGCTCTGGCCATGCTGTTTGTATGACATAGAAAGTCACATTGAACTCCGTGAGTGGTTACTTCGAAGAGTGATGGGTTTCCGTGTCGGTGTTCTTGGTTTCCGGTGTGCCGGAGAAGGCGTGCTTGAGTGAGGCCATCAACGCATCGCCACCATTGTAGAGCGCCCATCCCACCCATGCTGCGGAGCCTGCAATCCCGAAAATGAAGATCCAGTTGATCACTTGCTTCACGCCACGTGCGGTAAAGGGGTCGATGAACGATGAAAGCACCACGTAGCCTGCCGCCATCAGCGCCAGTGTCATAATTGCAACGGTGATATTGGCGGCAGCATGGTGCTGCCCGCCGCCCGCGCGTAATTTTATGGCCAGGCTGCGGCTCAGCAGCGCAAAGATCATCAGTGCGGTGACATGTGCAACGAACTGAACCAGTGTCGCTGCGGTAAGATTCGGCATGCCCAGAGTCGCGCTTTTGAATAGCCCGAGGTTGCCCAGAGCAGCGCCGATGATGAGCGCGACGACAATACCGATGACGTATTTTCCCATCCAGCTCCAGCCCGTGTCCGACATGGTTATTTCACCTTATTGAATGATTGATGGATGCTGCCGCGACATATTTCGTGGCCTACATAGTATCGGCAAGGATAGCTGAATATTTACGCGTTGGCGGTCAGTGCGGCCCCTTTTCCTTTCACACTGCATACAAAGCCGGAGGCAACAGCAGCGCCACCAGCAGCATCGAGGCGATGCAGCTAGCTATCGGGGCAGAGATGCGCGTCATCGTGTCGGCGCTAGTGCCAGTGCTCCACAATATCGGTACGAAACCACGGCTGCGCCGCACTGGCATCAGTTGGCAGGTGCGGCAGGCGGCGCCTTTGATGATAGCGAGAGCAGATCGCTGGTAATCTTGGCCCTTGACTCGTGAGTGCCCTCCAGGGTTTAGCATGGATTTAGTCCCGATCGACACGGCCTTCACCCGCAAGTTTGAGCGGGGTCGGCACAAACGGGAAATCAACCCAGATTAAAGGAGTCAAGCCATGACGACAAAACGTAAAGTAGAGGTCTTTAGTGCCGGTTGTGCCGTGTGCGAGGAAGCGTTGCAGTTGGTCCGTAAAGTGGCGTGTCCGTCCTGCGATGTGACGGTGCTCGACATGCAGAGCATCGATGTCGTCAAGCGCGCCAAGGCGCTCGGTATCCGTTCTATTCCCGCCGTGGCCATTGACGGCAAGCTGGCCGACTGTTGCGCGGGCCGCAGTATCGATGAGCAAAAACTGCGCGCCGCCGGGCTGGGCGTGACCCTCTAACCCGAGGCATCGGCCCCGGAAATTCTTTCAGTACAGGAATTACCGGGGCCGTTCAATGGTCCTAGTCATCAAGGACCCATGCACGCAGCGAGGTAGGCGATGTTTACAATTGGCAAGCTCGGTGCTCTTTCCGGCGTCAGTGTCGATACGCTGCGTTACTACGAAATCGAAGGGCTGATTACACCCACGCGGAAAAGCGGCAGCGGTTACCGGCTGTACGACAAACCTGCCGTACGACGGCTGCGTTTCATCAAACAAGCCCAGCAATGCGGTTTCACCTTGGCGGAGATCCGGGAGTTCTTGCTGTTGCGCACGCAAGACAGCGCGTGTTGCAACGATGTCCGCAAAACCGCCATCGAGAAAAAACTGCAACTGGAGCAAAAGATCAAAGCGATGCGCGCGATGTCTGCAGCATTGGACGGTCTTATCGCGGATTGCACCAATGCGAACGGACCGCTCGACGCTTGTCCGATCCTGGCCGCATTGGAATCCAGCACACTCAAAACAGGTGAGCCATGAATATCGAGTTGCTGTATGCGCCCGGCTGCACCCAATGCGACGCCGTACGCAGCGAACTGAAAGCCGTTGCAAAGCAAGCCTGTGCCGACGTCCCGTGGGTGTGGACCGAACTCAATGTGCTGGAACATTTGGACTACGCCGTGGCGCTGGGCGTATTGACGCTGCCTGCCATCGCCATCGACGGCGCGTTGGTGTTTGCAACATTGCCTGCGCCGCGCGCATTGCTTGCGGAATTATCCCATCGAAGCCAGAGGAACCCCGCATGAGTCCCGATGCACTACGTGCGGCAGTCGAACATGCAGGGCTTGCAGCCGTCGGCATCAGTTTGCTTGCCGGTTTCTTATTCAGTTTCAATCCGGTTGCGCTGGCCGCGATTCCGGTATCGCTTGCGTATGTCACCAAGGCGCGCGAAACACGCCAAGCCTTGATATTCGGCGCGATGTTCATCTCGGGGATTCTCGTCACGCATCTCGTGCTGGGCTTCATCGCCGGGCTGGGCGGGCAATGGGTCAAGGCTTTACTTGGACGCGCGTGGGGATTGGTGCTCGGGCCGCTGCTCATTGTGCTGGGCTTGCTGTGGCCCGGCTGGCTGCGCTTGCCGCTGCGCGCGCCATCGTTGCGTGCGTCGCGCGTGCTGGGTGCGTGGGGCGCGTTCGCGCTCAGCATTCCATTTTCTGTAGCCGTCTGCCCGGTATGTACCCCGGCACTGGTGGTGTTGCTCGGCGTTGCGGCCGGCTCCGCGTCGCCCGGGCTGGGCGTGGCCTTGCTGGGGGCATTTGCAATCGGCCGCAGCATTCCGATTGCGCTCGGCGCGTTATCGATCGGGTGGCTGGAACGCTTTCAATTCGCCGCACATTTCCGCCACCGGTTCGATATCGCCGGCGGCGTCACGCTCATCCTCGCCGGGTTGTACATTAGGCGGCGCCGCTGCATCGTGCGCTAAATGCACATTATCGGAACGCTATATCAACCGATGTAGGCTGGGACGAGGCGTAGCCGACTCCCAGCAATTTTAATTACTCCCATTCACATTCGACAACCTCCGGCCCCGCCGCCCAATTCACCGGATACATTCCACGCTCAACCCAACGCGCGAATGAAGAATGCGGCCATTCGTGGGGCGTGCGAGCATGCCCATGCTTAACGGGATTGTAGTGAATGTAATCAACATGCCGCTGGTAATCCTGCTCATCGCGAATCGCATGCTCCCAGTAACGGCGCTGCCAGATTCCGCGTTCGCCCTTACGTTGACGACTCGCCGAGACTTGCTCGCCACGATCAACACAACGCGAAAAACGCGCTTTAATCAATCGCCAGCGTTTGGAGTAATCATCGTCACCGGGCGGGAGCTGCCAGATACAGTGGAGGTGATCAGGTAACACCACCATTGCGTCAATTGAAAATGGATGATCGCGCATCGTCGTTCGCAAGGCTTCGCGCAAGTCGTCGATGTGGCGCACCAACAGGTCGTTGCCGTGACGCTCGGCAAGATTCACCGTGAAGAAATAACAACCGCCTTCAATGCGGAGTCGTTGATAGGTTCGCATCGTGACAGTTTAGCTGGGATTCGGCTACGCCTCGTCCCAGCCTACGAATTGACGAAAAAATTTTTCAGCCATCCAGATGGAGTTTCATAGTCCAGTAGGCTGGGTTGATAAACCCAGCATTCGCGGGATGATGACGGGCATCGCTGGGTTTATCCCCTCCCCGCGCAAAACCAGCGCGGTGGGAATCATCAACCCAGCCAACCGCTCAAGTGACGTACTCAACGCAACCCCCTTCCCTTCCACACCGCATACAACGCCGGAAATAATAGCAGCACCATCAGCAACGTAGACGCAATCCCGCCGACCATCGGGGCGGCGATGCGTTTCATCACGTCGGCGCCGGTGCCGGTGCTCCACAATATCGGGACGAGGCCCAACAGCAGCGCGGCGCCGGTCATGAGTTTGGGGCGGATGCGGCGTGCGGCGCCTTCGACGATGGCGTCGGTGAGCTGGCTCCAATTCGTCAAGGTGCCGTTCGCTAGGCGCTGGTCGTAGGCCATGCGCAGATACAGCATCATCAACACGCCCATTTCGGCATCGAGTCCGGCCAGCGCGATGGTGCCCACCCAGACCGCGACGCTCAATTTATAGTTCAGGAAATACAGCAGCCACACCGAGCCGATCAGCGACACCGGCACGGTGAGCAAAATAAGCAGCGACTCGACCACCGAGCGGCTGTTGATGAACAACATGATGAAAATAATCAGCACCGTGAATGGCACCACCACCATCAGCGTGGCCTTGGCGCGTTCGAAATATTTGAACTGCCCGGACCATTCGACGCGATAGCCGCCTGGAATCTTCACCTGCTCACCGACTGCTTGGCGCGCAAGCTCGACATAATCGGCGATGCCGATGTTGTCTTTGACGTCGATGAAGACATATCCCACCAATTGGCCGTCTTCGTTGCGCAGCATCGGCGGGCCGGTGACGAATTCCAAATCGGCCAATTGCGCGAGCGGAATTTGCGTGCCGGACGGCGTGGGCACCAGCACGCGTTTCAAGGTTTCCGGATCTTCGCGGTAGTCGCGCGCGTAGCGCAGGTTGATGGCGTAACGCTCGCGGCCTTCGATGGTTTGCGTGACTGCCGTGCCGCCGACGGCGGCGAGAATCACGTCTTCCACGTCGCCGACGGTGAGGCCATAACGGGCGGCTTGCTCGCGCTTGATATTGAAGTCGAGAAAATAGCCGCCGCGAATGCGTTCGGCAAAGGCGCTGCGTGTGTAGGGTTTGGTGCGCAGGTCGTCGTTCAACGCACGCTCGATGCGGATGGCGGTGTCTTCAATGGTGTTGAGGTCGGCACCGAACACTTTCACGCCTAGATTGCTGCGGATACCGGTGGCAAGCATTTCGGTGCGCGTCTGGATCGGCATCCACCAGACGTTGGGCATGCCGGGAAAGCGCAGCTTCTCGTCCATTTCTTGAATCAGTGTTTCCCATGTCACGCCCGGGCGCCATTGCTCGGGTGGTTTCAAGGTGACGATGGTTTCGACCATCGACATCGGTGCCGGATCGGTGGAGGTTTCCGCGCGGCCGATTTTGCCGAACACGCGTTCCACTTCGTGAAATTTTTTCAACTCGCCGTCCATGGTTTGCAGGATTTTCCCGGCATCGGTGAGCGTAAGGCCCGGCAGCGACGAGGGCATGTACAAAATACTGCCTTCGTTCAGCGGCGGCATGAACTCGTTGCCTAATTTGTAAAACACCGGCACCGTGGCGGCGAATGCCAACACGAACAGTGCGATTACGCCCCAGCGCCAGCGTACCGCCACGCGCACCACCGGGTTGTACAGCGCGACCAGCATGCGATTGAACGGATTGTGATCACCGCGCATCTTGCCGCGAATCAATAGCAATGCCAGTGCAGGCGTAAAAGTCACGGCGAGCAGCGCGGAAAAACCCATCGCGTAACTCTTGGTGAAAGCGAGCGGATGAAACAAACGCCCCTCGGTACCCTGCAATGCAAACACCGGCAGAAACGATACGGTGATGATCAGCAAAGAAAAGAAAACACTTGGCCCAACTTCCTGCATCGCAGCGATGATGACTGCGGCGCGTTCCCCCTTGCGTCCCTCCGCTTCCCATAATTCCAGGCGTTTATGCACGTTTTCGATGGCAACAGAAACGCCGTGATGACCAGCGACACCACAATCATTTCTTCTATCAAGGTGTGTTTGAGCGTGGTGATCGCGCGCTTGATCAACTCGGAACGGTCATAGGCGACCACGATGTCAACACCGGGCGGCAACGACGGCTTCACTTCATCCAAACGTTGTTTGACGCGTTCGATCACGCCCAACGCATCTTCGCCGTGACGCATCACCACTACGCCGCCGACGGTTTCGCCTTCGCCGTCCAGTTCCGCCAAACCCCGGCGCATCGCCGGGCCGAGCGTGACTACGGAAATGTCACGTACCAGCACCGGCACGCCGTTTTTATCCACGCTCACCGGAATGGTTTCGATATCGCGCAGCGAGCGGATGTAACCGCGCCCGCGAATGAAATGTTCGTGCCCGGCGATTTCCAGCGTTTGCCCGCCCACATCGTTGTTGGAGCGGCGCACCGCGTCCATGATGGTTTGCAGCGACACCCGATAACCCGCGAGCTTGTTCGGGTCGACGTGAATCTGATATTCCTTCACGAAACCGCCGACGCTCGCGACTTCGGCGACGCCTTCCACGGCTTCCAGCCAGTAGCGCAACGAAAAATCTTGCAGCGTGCGCAAATCCGCCAAGCTGTGCTGGCCGGTTTTGTCGATGAGCGCGTATTGAAATACCCAGCCGACGCCGGTCGCGTCCGGCCCTAACGTGGGATTAACGCCTTCGGGTAATTTTCCTTTCGCGGTGTTCAAATATTCCAGCACGCGCGAGCGCGCCCAATACAAATCGGTGCCGTCCTCGAACACCACGTAAATAAAACTCAAGCCCATGAAGCTTTGCCCGCGTACGAATTGCACCTTGGGCGCGGCCAACAGCTGACTGGTCAATGGGTAGGTGATTTGGTCTTCCATCAAGTCGGGGCTGCGGCCCGGCCATTCGGTGTAAATCACCACTTGCACGTCGGAAAGATCCGGCACCGCATCCAGCGGCGTGGCGAGCAACGCGCGGTAGCCGAACAACACGCTGACCGCGACGAATAGAATAGTCAACAATGGGTTACGCGCGCACCACTCGATGAGGCGTGCGATGATTCCCACCGCGTTGGTTTTGCGCGGGGAGGGGATGAGACCGGTCGATGCGGCTGGCGCTACCATTGTTCAAGCCCGCCCTTGAGCTTGGTTTCCGAGGAGATCAAGAAACACCACGCGATTCGCGCCGCTGTACAGCACTGCATCTTCGGGCACCACCAAGCGCTGGCCCAGCGGCACAGCGAGCTGCACATCGGCGTACATGTCGGGGCGTAGCGCGCCGTCTTTATTGTCAAGCTCGACACGGATACGCACGGAGCGGGTGTCGCCTTCCAGATAGGGCGCAACGTAGCTGACGACGCCATGCAACACGTGTTTTGGATCTTCCGGAAAGGTAATTTCCGCAGGGATGCCGGTCTTGAGTAACGGCAATTCGAATTGATACGCTTGCGCCTCCACCCACACGCGCGACAAGTCCGAAATGCGCAGCAGTTTGTCGCCCGCGTTGAAGGCACTGCCGGCCACGACCATTTTCTCCATCACGATGCCGTCTACCGGCGACAGGATGGGTAAATAGTCCAGCGGTTTATCACGCACTTCGAGATCGTGGATTTGCTCCGGCGTAACGTCCCACAACAACAGGCGCTCGCGTGCGGCCTTCAACAAACCAGACCCGCCATCGTGTATTTCACGCGTGCGATACGCGCTGAGATATTCAAGTTGCATATTGAGCAGCGTTGGGCTGAATACCGTGAACAGCGGTTCGCCTTTACGCACCTGCGCGCCCACGTAGTTTGCGTGCAGCGTGCCGATGAAGCCGTTAAATTTCAGCGCCACATCGCTCAAGCGGCGTTCGTCGCTGGCCACCCGCCCGGCGGCGCGCACGGTGTAGTTCACCGCTTTGCGTTCGACATGTCCGGTGGTGACGCCGATCAGCTGGCGGCGGCGCGTGTCGAGCTGGATGACACCGCTTTCCATTTCTTGCGGCGTGCCGGCGGAACTGCGCGGTGCGGCGTTCGCAGGCACCACGCCTTTGCGCCCGGTGGCCAGATCCAGCACTATTTCCGCGTGACCTAGCTCCGGCGTGTCGATGGCTACCGTCAACGGCCACTCGCCGCTCATCGGGATATCCAGCGTGCCGCGATAAACACCGGCCGCCGCTTCGCGCAACTCGGCCGGCACATGCATCGCAGGCATCGTGCCCATCGCGGCCATGTGCGCGCTTATTTCCACTCGGGCATGGGCAATATTTTTTCCATTGGCATCACGTACTTCCAATGTCAGGCGGTTCACTCCCTCCTGCGGCGTCGCAGGGTCGATATTGAACATTAAATAATAAGGTCCGGCACGCATGCCTCCCTGAGCAGTCGGGGTTTGCGCGTGCGCCGCTGATTGCCAATACCTGGCGCCCAGCGCGGCGCTTATCAACAACAGCGTGACCACGCTGCCCAACCACAGTAATTTCCTTGCCGACCAAGAATTTCGCATGGCTACTCTCCCTCGTTACGATGCAACGCATGGCGCACGAAATACGGCGCCAGCACTACCGAAAAAAACGGTGAACGCGAACGGGAGAGCGGAGTTAAATACGCAGGCGCAAGGTGGTCAGATAAAGATCGGTGCCCAGGACCCCGGGCGGAGCAGCTTGGTTGGGTAAGGTGATACGAGGGGCAGGTGCGGCAAAATTCAGGTCGACGTACGCAACCAGCATCGGCATCGGCGCGTGCCCGGCAAGCAACGGCTCGTTCCCGCTGGGCGGCGTGGCGGCATCATACAGTGCGGATGCGGGTTGAAACGTGGTTTGGCAACAGTCGTCGGCGACGGTCGTGTTGGGTTGCGCGTATTCGGCTGCGGATACGGCACCCGGCAGTTCACAGGGCACACCCGGTAAACTTCCTACGGCACATGCAATGGCAACCTGAACCTGCAAAAATAATTGCGCCAGCAGCAACAAGCCCAGCATTGCACGGCGCATGAAAAAAGTATTTCGCAAAATCATAGCCAAAGTCTTAGTGGTGGCTGCAGCAAAGTGCTGGTTCTCATTAGAGGCCATGGTTCGATCAAGTTCCGTACGCAGGGTAAAAATGACCCGAAACAGACGTATTTAGTTACAAAGTACGCGCTCCGGAAATCGATTACTGTGACCGAACATCAATGTGAAGCATGATCTTCTGTCCCGGACGCAGACGTTTGTTTTTCGGCAGACGGTTCCAATTCAAAATTTCTTCAATCGTAACTTTAAAGCGTTCAGCCACGCGCACCAGCGTGTCGCCACGGCGCACTACGTAGTTGATCTGCCGCAGCACGCTGTCTTCTGGCGGTCCGGCGAGCGGTGCACTGACCATCATCGGGATCGCTACCGGTTCCGGTTCGGGTTCGGGTGGCTCCGACCAGATCACCAGCGAGCGGCCCAATATCAGCGGATCGCGGATGCGCATATTGTTCCACTGCGCGAGATCTTTCACATCCACCTGTTGTTTGCGTGCAATCGATGACAAGGTATCGCCGCGCCGCACCACATAGGTGGTTTTTTCCGGCTCGGGCGGCGTTTCATCGGCGGCTTTTTCTGTGATGACCGGTTCTATAGAAACCGGCGCAGTTTCATCCAGCGTGTGCATCGAAAGCGGAATGACGATATCGCGTCCGGCGCGCAGCTTGCTGGCCTTGACATTATTCACGCGCTCCAACACATCGACGGTGGTGCCATAGGCGCGTGCCAAGCTGGCCAAGGTTTCGCCTTCTTGTAATTTGCGGCTTTCCCAGCGCACGCGTTTATCCATCGGAAATTCCGCAATGCGCTGGCTGAACACTTCGGCGGTTTCTACCGGCAACAACAAATAATGCGGACCTTCCGGATCGGTTGCCCAACGATTGAACGCCGGGTTATAGCGATACATATCTTCGATATTGATCTCGGCCAAATATGCAGCGAACGCCAGATCGATTTGCCCGTCGACCGGCACGCGTGCCAGATACGGTTTATTCGGCAGCGAGCGCAGCGTGAGTCCGTAGCGTTCGGGTTGATCAATGATGGTGGCGACGGCCAATAAGCGCGGCACGTAACCACGGGTTTCGAGCGGCAGTTTCAGATTCCAGAAATCGGTGCGCTTGCGCGCTCGCTGGTTGCGTGCGACGGCACGTTGCACGGTGCCTTCGCCGGAATTATACGAGGCGAGGGCGAGTTCCCAATCGCCGTGAAAATATTCGGCGAGTCCTTGCAGGTAATTAAACGCAGCGCGCGTTGCGGCATACACATCGCGGCGGCCGTCATACCACCAGTTTTGTTTCAGCCCGTACAGCCGGCCGGTGCCGGGAATGAATTGCCAGATGCCGGAGGCACGGCCGTGCGAATAGGCAAACGGCTGGAACGCGCTTTCGACGATCGGCAGCAAGGCGATTTCCAGCGGGATATGCCGGCGCTCCGCTTCTTCGACCACCATGTAAAGATAGGGCTCGGCGCGATCCACGGTGCGGTCGAGATAGGCTTGGTTGCGCTGGAACCAGGCGATATCGCCCGCCACTTTTTTATGATCGTGGTTGAGTTTGAAACCGTTGCGGATGCGCTGCCACAAATCGTCTTTTGAGCGCTGTGCAGCCAGCGGCGCGTCGATAATAACCGGCTCGCCGTTCGCATCGGCAGAGGGCACGACTTGTTCGGGTGTACCGCTGAATTGCAGCGCTATATTGCCTTCGTCGGCATCCGGCGCAGTGTCATGGACGATGGCCGGGGCGGGTTCGTCGCTGCTGAGGTCGGCCTCTTTCAGGGGCGCCGCAGTGAGGTGGACGGGTGGGGCGGCGATCTCGCCGTCGACCCGGGTTGGAAGCGCGACGCCATTGGCATCATGCGGCGTAAAGTGCCCGCAACCACTTGCAGTAGCAATGACGGCCAGAATAATAAATGCAATCGAGCTGGGTCGAGCCTGGCCCATGGTGGCCTCTATCCTAGAAACGGCAGTTGAACGGTTTGCGGAGTGCGACACGTTGCGTGGCCGCTCTCGCGCATCCATGCGCTTCGCGGCACTTGTACAATCCCTGTGCGACGCAGGCGAGGCGCAATGTGCGAGGAATAGTGAGCTATTCCGATGATTCCTATTGCGCTGGCTTTCCCCCTCCCCGCATAAAGCCAATGCGGTGGGGGATCAGCGCGAGATAGGACGAGTTGCAACGATGCCATGCGCGCAACGTGTCGCACTCCGTAAACCGTAGCGGGCCTCACCACGGGGTGAAGCTTGGACAATCCAGAAATATCAATACCTGCGCACATTTGCCTATGCCTTGTAGCGATCAACTGCCGTTTCTAGGATTATGGAATGCTGCGATGTAATTACGGTTGCTGCGCTTGCGTTGTTGAACGGCTGAGCCTGATGGATAAAACATCGGGCAAGCTACCTATTTCTTTAATCACTCGTCAAGCCGCAATTCGCGGTTCAGCACCTATGCTGCGAATATGGACAGGTGCTTGGTGCTAGAGTTCTATAATGATTGAATGGTCATTCTAATTTCCTTCGCGGGCCGAAAACTTACTACCTCATGATTATCAAAGCTTCACGCAAACATGATCATAGCTGTGGCCCATTGCAAGCCGTGCGCGCCAAGCTGCGTAATTGGTACGCGGTTGGGTTGGGGCGGCGTGTGCTCGATGCCGAACGTGCCGAGCTCGATGGCGTGTTGTGTAATTTATTCGGTTTTCATGTGCTGCAAGTCGGGGTGTATGCCGACGAATACCTGCTGGGCGCCACGCGAATTTCACATCGCATGCTGTTGGATCGCGAAGCAGAAACCTTATCGGCGGAACTGCGCGCGATGGCGTTGGGCGGAAGTGCCGCAGCGTTACCGATTGCAACGCAGAGCGTCGACGTGGTCGTGCTACATCACACGCTGGAATTTTCTACCGATCCGCATCAAGTGCTGCGTGAAATTGATCGTGTGCTGGTGCCCGAGGGTCATGTCGTCGTGATGGGTTTTAATCCGTGGAGTTGCTGGTTGCCATGGCGTTGGGTGCTGAAATGGCGCAAGCAGCCGCCGTGGTGTGGGCGTGCCTTGGGCA
>JACQEQ010000360.1 GCA_016200445.1 Gammaproteobacteria bacterium
AAACCGGGGCAGCTTTATTTACGCACGAAACCACGGTAGGAAATAGATCTGTCTCATTTTTTCTGACGACGCTTCCGGCTCGAATTGGTCCTCAGATCGAGTTTTTGGGTGCGAGTGCCTTGACGTTCGGCTTCACGCATCAAGTCTGCGTAGTCGGATTGAATCACTGTCGGCCGGATAATTGATTCGCAATCGACATCGCTAATTACTCCCTCACTATTGAAGGAGAGCCGAAGCACTGTCACCATCGAAACATTCGCCGCTAGGCAATTTACCTCACCATGATGTCGCATTTCATTCCGCGAAGGTTCGGCACCTGCGCGGCAGAGCCATACCAGCATCGGACTGGCTCCACCAAATAAAAAACGCCGCATCGTATGCACATTCAACGTTGACTTCAGGTCTATCAAAATCTCCGCAAAATTCCTCCTCTGGGTACTGCCGAAATCCCTAATTTGCGAATCGACTTGAAGCCATCGCGCCGGACGGCGTCTGTCGAGCGCAATCAATATCTCCACTAGTGCGTCTGGGAACTCCTGATGCGGCGCACGAGCAGTTATCCACGTATCTCCCTCGAAATACTTATCCACGATGTCACAAAAGGCGTCCAACCAAACATTATCCGCTTTCTTCAGTTGATCCCTGATGGCCATATCGAAGCGGTTACTGGTTATATAAGCGCCTAAATGATCGATTTCATCAAATAGCATTGCCTGTGGAATTCCAGCAACTTGCTGCCGAATTTGGAGGTAATGCAAAAGCTCGCCAGTTGAAGGTAGGAAACGATTTATCACGAACAGGTCGTCTACCGACATCGAAATGAATGGATGCTTTCCGAGTAGCGGTTGAACCTCCGTGAATTCTTTGCACATTGCGGAGAACGGCGTGAATGCTTCAACAGTAAGACCAATAGGAAGGATTATTCGAAAATGCTTTTGCTTAAGAAGACCCGCCTCGACAAATTCGTCATTGATTCGTTTGTACAGAGCAACCTCTGGCGCACCTGCTAGATAGTCCACAAAGCGCTTACACTGCATGTAAGCTTTGAGAATTAGTTCACGGATAGCGCGTTCGTGCCGGTCGAAATTGGTCGCCGGTGAGTGCATTGCCATTACACCAGCCTTGGCTTCGATGACGAACAGAACATCCTCGAGCACTATGACCAAATCCGTTTCGACCCACTGGCCAGTTGTAGGATCTTTGAAATAGACCTCCGAGTAAGTAGTTGCGCCCGTGAGCTGGCGATTGAAGATTGTAGGATATGCCCGTTCTACAAGATTCTTTTGGCGCCGATTCCATACTTCCTTGTACGCCGGCTGGCGAACAAGCAACCCTCGTTGAATGGCACGATACGCTGCATCGCGCACGAAATGGTAGTCCGTAACGTAGTAGTGATCTCCCAGCTTAATTCCCGGCTTGATCATAGCGGGGAGCGTTCGCATCGGCGTACCCTTGAATTCGCCATCGGCAAAGAATTCTGTGTTATTACCAGGCAAATAACAAAGATCATCCAAGATCGGTGCAGACAAATTTGTATGGCGAGATAGATTGAGGATGCCACCGTAGAAGATGTCGTTAATAGCATTCGACATCTTGGAAGCAAGGGCTGGATCACTTGTTATTAGGTTTTCAATCGCTGCGCTCGGGCTGTTCGGTAATTCACCCGTCACAGCGGCAGTCTTTTCTATACCCGTCTGTAACACATTGACGGCTTCGCTGAAGCCGACACGCATAGAATCCGAAATTGACTGAATTCCTGCAGCGATTGCGTGAGGGTCCATGCCGTAGGAAGCCTGCAACGCATCACGATGCGGTTCTAGAATGAACCGAAAGAATTCCCCTTCCAAGACCTGATATCTATGGCCACGAATCAGCACCCACGATGTCTTAGCGTGGAACGCCACTTCGGCGGACAATCGGTCGCGATCAGGGTTAGTGTCCCTCGCAGAACTCGCCTTGCAGTACATCATAGTCGTATTTTTTAGTTGTTCGAGACCTTGAAAGAGGTCACCAGCTTTCTGTTCGTCTAGCGGTGATGCCTCATCGGCTAGTTGTGCATGACAACTCCAAACTGCGTGGACATATTCGAGCGCAAACTGATAGGTATGAATCAGTTCCTTCTGCATACTTCGGGAAGCCTCTTCCTTCTCGTAGGAAGAGTCTGCAAATCCCATATGCAACTGAGCCACAAGATATCCGAGCAATTGGATAGGCGGCTGCGCCAAGATTAGGTCGCGAACTCGTAGGCTCTGCTGTTCCATTTCCTCACGTAAACCGTCGGCAGCCTTGAGCAAATACTCGTGCCGATCTTTCCCCGAATCGACCAGTGCCTCGGTCCAAAGCTTTTCAGCCGGCGAGGTCTTAACGATTTTCTTTTGGTTGCGACTTCGAAGCCGCATACGCTGGCTCTTTCGCATACTCGTCACCTGCCTCGGTAGTATTTTTTGGAGCGAACCTGGTCGCAGCATTCAAGCGACCGGGGCCAGGTCTGAACAAAGGGGACGCTTCTAATTAATCAACACGGCGCCAGCCAGGTAGCCTGGGTTAGCCGCCTTGCGAGCCGATCAACCATCGCATCAAACTAACACCTACAAAATATTAAGTGTCTTTACTTGGCGCTTTTCATGATGCTCATCGCAGCGGCCACCATCGAACCCATATCCGCCAGGTTGCCCGGTAATATCAGCGTGTTGCCTTGCTTGGCGACGCCGGCAAACGCTTCGACGTATTTCTCGGCTACTTTGAGGTTTACGGCGTCCATGCCGCCGGGGGATTGAATTGCTTGCGCGACCATCAGGATGGATTTGGCGGTGGCATCGGCAACCGCCTTGAGCGCTTCGGCTTCGCCTTGGGCGTTGTTGATGGCTGCTTGTTTTTCGCCTTCGGAGCGCTGGATAAAAGCTTCACGTTCGCCGGTGGCGATGTTGATCTGTTCTTGCTTGCGACCTTCGGAGGCGGCGATGAGCGCGCGCTTTTCACGTTCGGCGGTTATTTGCGCTTGCATGGCGTGGAGAATTTCTTTGGGCGGCGTCAGATCTTTAATCTCGTAACGCAACACTTTGACGCCCCAGTTCGCGGCGGCTTCGTCCAATGCGCTCACCACCGAGCTGTTGATGTGGGCGCGCTCTTCGAAGGTTTTATCCAGTTCCATTTTGCCGATGGCGGAACGTAACGTGGTTTGCGCAAGCTGGGTAATGGCCATGATGTAGTTGCTGGTGCCGTACGACGCGAGCTTGGGATCGGTGACTTGGAAATACAGCACGCCATCCACCTGCAACTGGGTGTTGTCTTTGGTGATGCAAATTTGGCTGGGCACATCCAGCGGTACTTCCTTGAGCATGTGGCGGTAAGCAATACGGTCAATAAATGGCACTACAATAGTCAAGCCCGGCGCAAGCGTCGCATGGTAGCGCCCCAGGCGTTCCACCACCCACGCGTGTTGTTGCGGTACGACTTTCACCGATTTGATAATAAAGACGATGGCTGCAAACAGTATAAATCCGGCGATTTCAAACATGTTTAGAGTCCTCTTCTGGCGGGTCAGTGGTGTGGATTATGATGGCTCAAGATGAGAGTCGAGCCGCGCATGGCGTGAATAAATAATGGTTGATCGCGTGGCGTGTCGGCCGCTTCGAGTTCGGCATCCCACTCGGCGCCGCGGTAGAACACCCGCAATGTGCCGCCTTCGTGCCATTGCAGCACACGCACCAGCTGGCCAATGTTGAGATTCTGGTTTTCAAGCGGTTCGGGCCGTATAAATTTTGACCGGCGCAGGATCACTGTGCCGATGATGCCCACCACCGCGCACAGCGTAATTTGCATCGACGGCGGCACATCAAAGAGCGCCGCGACACCGCCGCTTGCCAGTGCAAGCGCTAGCACCAACAGATAGAACGTGCCGGTTGCCATTTCCGCTGCGAGCAAAAGAAACGCCAGCAGGAACCAAAGGATATAAGCCGCCATGTGATCTCCTTACGGGGTTAGGCTGGCAACGAAAGTTCGACTGACAATTCGCAAACACCAGAATCCAGAATAGTGCTGGGTGCAATTCAAACCCATGTCTGCTGTATCCTCGTACAGCCCTGACCAACAAGTCCAGTGCGACGATGATCTCGTCTCGGCCGGATAGTCCATGGATGTGCTGCGCTGCCGGAAAGGCGCCTTGACAAGACAATTTTGTCACGCAACGCCCGGTTCGATGGCGCGTAAATGGCGGCTGACCGACAGCCATGAGCCCGTCAAGCCCAGGCCAATACCCGCCGCGAGTAACAGCGCAGAAAGTTCAAAGCCCAGTCCGTGCAATTCGAAGTTGCTGCTGTAGGAAAGCGCGACCGCGTGCACCGGGTCATGCAATGCCCACAACACCGTGCTGACGACGCCAATAGCGAACAGGCCGCCAGTCAGGCCGTAGCAAAATCCGCTATACAAAAACGGGCGGCGCACAAAACCGTCCGAAGCGCCGATGAGTTTGGTGACTTTGATTTCTTGGGTGCGGTTCTGCACCGCCAGGCGGATGGTGTTGCCGACCACGACCAAGGCCGCGATCAGCAGCAAGGCGCCGATCACTAAAATCGCGCGTTGGCCGACGGCGATCAGTCCATGCAGGCGTTGCAGCCATTGCATGTCCCACTGCGCCACATCCACGGCCGGATTGGTTTGCAGCGTCTGCACTAAGCGTTGCACCGCGTCGGGTTTAACTTGCGCGTCTTTGGGATGGACCACCAACACCGGTGGCAAGGGGTTTTCACCGAGCAACGCGAGCGCATCGCCGAGGCCGGAGTAACGTTGAAAATCTTCCAGTGCGCGTGCTTTCGAAATGTAATCCACCTTGCCGATGTCGGGTTGTGTGCGCAATTGTTCGGCAAGCTTCAGTGCCTGTGTTTCCGTGGTGCTGGTTTTCAGATACAGCGAGATTTGCGCTGCGCCGTCCCAACGCGCGGTCACTTGCTGCACGTTTTGCAACAGCACAAACAGCACGGCCGGAAACGCCAGCGCGATCCCCAGCGCCACACACGTCAGCGCGGTGGTGTAGGGCATGCGGCGAAATTGCGCGAGCGTACCGAGCACGGCCCAGCGATGTGCCGCCGCATAGGCGCGCCATTGCGCCCGAAACGTAGTGCCACGTGTTGAATTAACGTTGCTGCGAATTTCAGGCGTGTTTAAATCCAGCGGTTTGCTGGGATTCACATCGCGTGCGCCGGAGCGCGGACGCGGTTTGCGCGGTGGATCGGACGGCATGGTCAGTGATTCGTATCTGCGTCCAAGCGTCCTTGCTTGAGGATTAATCGGCGATGGCGTTTGCGGGCGATCAGTTCGATGTCGTGCGTCGCCACTAACACGGTGGTGCCGACTTGATTGAATTCTTCGAACAGCCGCATGATTTCACGCGCCAGTTCCGGGTCGAGGTTGCCGGTCGGTTCGTCGGCGAGCAATAGCGCGGGTCGATTCACCACGGCGCGCGCGATGCCGACCCGTTGTTGTTCGCCGGTCGACAGCGTGACCGGAAAGAACGATTCCTTACCGAGCAGGCCGACTTTATCCAGCGCCGCACGCACCCGGCGTGCAATTTCTTCGCCGCGAAAGCCTTCGATCACCAGCGGCAAGGCCACATTGTCGAACACGCTACGGTCGTGCAGCAGGTTGTGATCTTGAAACACAATGCCCAGGTTGCGCCTAAATGCCGGAACCCGGCTGCGCCGAATGCGATTGAGATTCTCGCCGTTGACCACCACCTGCCCGGTGGTGCTGCGTTCGATGGCAGCCACCAGTTTTAGCAGCGTGCTCTTGCCCGCGCCGGAGTGGCCGGTTAAAAACGCCAGCTCGCCTTTGTTCAAGGTAAACGACACGTCATTGAGAGCGTCGTGGCCCGTGGGGAAGCGGAGCGTGACATTGCTGAATTGAATCATGCCGGTGCAGCGGGGTTACTGCGGTCCAGCAGCGCCGCAACAAATTCGCCAGCATCGAATTCGCGTAAATCCTCGATGCCTTCGCCCACGCCGATGAAACGGATCGGCAAGCCGGTTTTTTTTGCGATGGCGAAAATAATGCCGCCCTTGGCGGTGCCGTCGAGCTTGCTGAGGGCCAGGCCGGTGAGGTTCACGGCTTGATGAAATTGCGCCACTTGTTGCAATGCATTCTGGCCGGTGCCCGCGTCCACCACCAGCAACGTTTCGTGCGGCGCGCTGACGTCGAGCTTGGCGATTACACGCTTCACTTTTTTCAACTCTTCCATCAGGTTGGTTTGGGTGTGCAAGCGTCCGGCGGTGTCGGCGATTAAAACGTCAATACCGCGCGCTTTGGCGGCCTGAATGGCGTCGAAAATCACCGACGCGGAATCCGCACCGGCGTGTTGCGCAATCACCGGAATTTCATTGCGCCGTCCCCATTCTTGCAATTGTTCCACGGCCGCCGCGCGAAACGTGTCGCCCGCCGCCAGCATTACTTTCAAGCCTTGTTGCTGAAAGCGCCACGCCAGTTTGCCGATGGTAGTGGTCTTGCCCACGCCATTGACGCCGACCATTAAAATCACAAACGGCG